>NZ_JBJOCA010000089.1:0-207 GCF_045898275.1 Clostridioides sp. GD02404 | reverse complement strand
ATTACAATATAAACATAAAATTTGGAGCGGGAAACGAGATTCGAACTCGCGACTTCAACCTTGGCAAGGTTGCGCTCTACCACTGAACTATTCCCGCTCGTTTATTAAATTGAATAAAAATGGTGCGGATGAAGGGAGTCGAACCCCCACGCCAATGGCGCTAGATCCTAAGTCTAGTGCGTCTGCCAATTCCGCCACATCCGCGCA
>NZ_JBJOCA010000088.1:0-211 GCF_045898275.1 Clostridioides sp. GD02404 | reverse complement strand
TATGATTATGTAATACTGGATGTCTATATTTTACACACCATACTATATGGTATTTATACATATCCAAGTCACTTCCATTTTTCATTATCCACTCTAATATTAACAAGTACAATTTTTTAAAACAGGTTTTTTGAAGGTTTTTATATTTATTTCTAAATAACATATGTAAGAACCATAAGTCCTAACTTTTATCATTTTTGAGGTTGTCGTT
>NZ_JBJOCA010000087.1:0-218 GCF_045898275.1 Clostridioides sp. GD02404 | reverse complement strand
CAACTTTATTGTTGTTTATATAACGATAAACTTCATATGCCATAATCCTAAATTCTTTGGTTTCAGTTATAGAAATAGATTTATATTTACTTAAATTAAAACTGCCATAATAAGTAAGATAATAAGGACTCCCTTCTTCATAAGCACAAGTAGCCACGTGAATATCATTTTCGGAATAATAGCCTTTTCTTCTTCTAACAGTTCTATAAACATCAAAA
>NZ_JBJOCA010000086.1:0-240 GCF_045898275.1 Clostridioides sp. GD02404 | reverse complement strand
AAGTTCTTTATGAACTTCATATTTGGGGGTGTAGCTCAGTTGGGAGAGCACTTGCCTTGCAAGCAAGGGGTCAGGAGTTCGACTCTCCTCATCTCCACCATTTAAGAGCATATTACTTAAATCTTTGATTTATCTAGTAGACTCTTACATTGCACTTTAAGCTTATTTTTATACAAGCTTGTGCGTTAGCACTTTAAGCAACAGAATAAACTGAACGAATGTGAAGTTTGTTTGTTGGCG
>NZ_JBJOCA010000085.1:0-264 GCF_045898275.1 Clostridioides sp. GD02404 | reverse complement strand
AAACAATGGTGTCAAAAAGCTATATTAACACCTAGATACAAACGGTCAGCTTATTCTAGTGTATATGGAAGTGAAATAAAAGACTTAATTGCTAGTAACCTATCTCAAAGTGCTAAAGAACTTGAAATATCTAGGTTAATAAAAGAAACTATTTTAGTTCATCCATATACAAAAGAAGTGAGTAATTTTATATTCAATTGGCTTGAAAATAGTAGGCTTGTTAATTATGAATTTGATGTACTAACAATAGATGATGAAAATATA
>NZ_JBJOCA010000084.1:0-270 GCF_045898275.1 Clostridioides sp. GD02404 | reverse complement strand
AGTTTTTAGAGTGTTAACTCTAGATAAAGTACTAACTTCAATTAATATGGTATATATCATATTAAACAATTACTATTTAGTACTTTAAAACTATTGACATTTAAAAATAAAGATGTTAATATAATACTTGTCTTATAAATAGGCAATATGTGGTTATAATAGCAAAGAGGATACACCTGTTCCCATTCCGAACACAGAAGTTAAGCTCTTTAGCGCTGATGGTACTTGGTGGGAAACTGCCTGGGAGAGTAGGACATAGCCACGTGGATA
>NZ_JBJOCA010000083.1:0-308 GCF_045898275.1 Clostridioides sp. GD02404 | reverse complement strand
GTGGGTGCATAGCTCAGCTGGATAGAGCAACGCCCTTCTAAGGCGTGTGTCCGGGGTTCGAATCCCTGTGCGCTCACCACATATATATTGGGGATTAGCCAAGTCGGTAAGGCACATGACTTTGACTCATGTATGCGTAGGTTCGAGTCCTGCATCCCCAGCCAAATAACATGGTCTATTAGCTCAGTCGGTAGAGCACCTGACTTTTAATCAGGGTGTCCCGCGTTCGAGTCGCGGATAGATCACCAATGGAGAGGTGTCCGAGTGGTTTAAGGAGCTGGTCTTGAAAACCAGTGACTTCGAAAGGG
>NZ_JBJOCA010000082.1:0-316 GCF_045898275.1 Clostridioides sp. GD02404 | reverse complement strand
GTTTTCATATAGAACTAACTTTACAAATGGAAATATTATGTACTGTGGTCAATATATAAAATTACCTAAACTTGGTATGGTTAAAGTAAGGGATAAACAAGTACCTCAAGGAAGAATACTTAATGCTACAGTGTCCAAAGAACCAAGTGGTAAATATTATGTATCATTATGTTGTACTGATATAGATATTAAAGTATTTGAAAATACTAATAATCAGATAGGTTTAGATCTAGGAATTAAAGAATTTTGTATCTCAAGTTGTGGAGACTTTATAGAAAATCCTAAGTATCTTCTAAAGTCATTAAATAAACTTGCC
>NZ_JBJOCA010000081.1:0-363 GCF_045898275.1 Clostridioides sp. GD02404 | reverse complement strand
TTTGTGAACTTGCAAAGAATTTACCTACCTTTACAATTTGTCTACCATACCAATTAGCTTTATATTCTAATTGGCGAACAAATTCTGACCATGACACATCAGAAATTAAGCGAGATAGTTTACGATTTCTAGCCATATTCTTTACTTGTAAATCTTCTATGCAAATAATATCATTCTCTTTTATTAATTTAGTAGATAGTTTTTGTAGAAAATCCTTTCGACTATTAGCTATATGTTCTTGAAGTCTTGCAACTTTTAATCTTGCTTTATTTCTATTTGAACTACCAATTGTTTTTCTTGATAATTCTCTTTGTAATTTAGCAAGTTTGTTTAATGACTTTAGAAGATACTTAGGATTTTCTA
>NZ_JBJOCA010000080.1:0-370 GCF_045898275.1 Clostridioides sp. GD02404 | reverse complement strand
ATCCCACAAATGGTGACTCGTAGGGGAATTGAACCCCTGTTACCGCCGTGAAAGGGCGGTGTCTTAACCTCTTGACCAACGAGCCATATTGGCTCCAAGGGTGGGGCTCGAACCCACAGCCTACCGGTTAACAGCCGGTTGCTCCACCGTTGAGCTACCTTGGAATATCCAACGTGGCTATGTCCTACTCTCCCAGGCAGTTTCCCACCAAGTACCATCAGCGCTAGAGAACTTAACTTCTGTGTTCGGAATGGGAACAGGTGTATCTTCTCTGCTATTATAACCACATTTTTTCTTGTTGCTAGGACAAGTATAATATTAACATTTTTTGTTATTTTTGTCAATACTTTTTTCAAACTTTTTTTCAGAG
>NZ_JBJOCA010000079.1:0-372 GCF_045898275.1 Clostridioides sp. GD02404 | reverse complement strand
TTAAATGAAAATTTAGACAATAATCTGGTTATAATAGCAGAGAGGATACACCTGTTCCCATTCCGAACACAGAAGTTAAGCTCTCTAGCGCTGATGGTACTTGGTGGGAAACTGCCTGGGAGAGTAGGACATAGCCAGGTGATGTGCCGAAGTGGCGGAACTGGCAGACGCACAGGACTTAAAATCCTGCGGGACTTACCTCTCGTACCGGTTCGATTCCGGTCTTCGGCACCACAAATTATTGTGGGCCATTAGCTCAGTTGGTTAGAGCGCCCGGCTCATAACCGGTAGGTCTGGGGTTCGAGTCCCTGATGGCCCACCACAATAATTTAAAGAACTTTGAAAATTAAACAGTAGGTTAATTTATAAAAC
>NZ_JBJOCA010000078.1:0-386 GCF_045898275.1 Clostridioides sp. GD02404 | reverse complement strand
AATAATCTTCTGTCAAAAGTTGCTTTACAGTAATCTGGCACTACTGAAGCTCCTGGATATGGAGAAGATTTTATATCTGTTAAAACTAGTATTCCATCACCTAAAACTGGATGAGTTGGAGGTACTAATTGTTGTATCTTTTGGATTACATTAGCCATTTTATAAACTGCATTTACACCTTTTTCTGGATTAGCAGAGTGAGCTGGTTTACCAAAAGTTTCTACTACTATTTCTCCTCTACCTCTTTGACCAATCTTTAAGTTTAATTCTGAAGATTCACCTATTACAACATAATCAGGCTCAACAGCTTTACTTATTTCTCTAGCTGAAACTCCTTCAAATATTTCTTCGTGAACAACTCCTGCTACGTATAATTCACCTTCAAA
>NZ_JBJOCA010000077.1:0-423 GCF_045898275.1 Clostridioides sp. GD02404 | reverse complement strand
TTTCCCTTAATTGTCTTTCTTCTAAGTATACTTTATCAACTATTAAACTCCATTCTAAGCCTTCTATATACCTATACCTTATAATTTGTTTATGTATAGGTTTTAAATTGCTTATGGATACATCTATTGTATATTTTAGTGCTTCCATTTCATATAGTTCTATCTGTTTTTCTATTATCTTTTCTTCAAGGATAATTAACTCATTTTCAACTTGATTACTTATTGAATTAGTCTTACTTATAGGAATGCTGTCATAGCTTAAACCTTGTATAAAATCACCTAAATGGCACTCTTTAAGATTTTTTATTTGAAGTTTTAGACTTTCAATATTAATATGTAATTGTTTGTAGTTCTCAAGGTGCTTTTTAGTTGCCATAAAAAACTCCTTTTTAACTTTACTTGCCATAACATCACCCCTATTTA
>NZ_JBJOCA010000076.1:0-425 GCF_045898275.1 Clostridioides sp. GD02404 | reverse complement strand
ATGCGCGGATGTGGCGGAATTGGCAGACGCACTAGACTTAGGATCTAGCGCCATTGGCGTGGGGGTTCGACTCCCTTCATCCGCACCATTTTTATTTGATTTGTACATATATAATTGTGGGTGCATAGCTCAGCTGGATAGAGCAACGCCCTTCTAAGGCGTGTGTCCGGGGTTCGAATCCCTGTGCGCTCACCACATATATTGGGGATTAGCCAAGTCGGTAAGGCACATGACTTTGACTCATGTATGCGTAGGTTCGAGTCCTGCATCCCCAGCCAAATAATATATTTGCTAAACTATATTTAAATTGTTTCTATTTTGAATATAGTTAGGTATGATTTTAAAGTAAGTTTAAGTATCTTAATGTGGAGAGGTGTCCGAGTGGTTTAAGGAGCTGGTCTTGAAAACCAGTGACTTCGAAAGGG
>NZ_JBJOCA010000075.1:0-432 GCF_045898275.1 Clostridioides sp. GD02404 | reverse complement strand
GTAGATGCGAAGGGGCAGGATGTAGTAGCAGCAGTATCAACTGTGAATGCAACAAATGGAACATTAACAATAGTACTAGATAAAACACCAACAGTAGATCCAGTTGTAGGAGACTTTATAGCAAATAAAGCAATAGATGGAGGACAAGAAACAGAGTTAGCATTAGATAACTTCAAATACGAAAAAGCTACTAAGACAATAACATATACATTTACACCAATAGAACAAACAGATGCAAGTCAAAGTGTAGTAGTAGGAGTTGAATACAAAGGTACGACTAAAAAAGCAGATGCATTTACAGTAGATGCAAAAGATGTAGTAGCAGCAGTGTCAACTGTGAATGCAACAAATGGAACATTAACAATAGTACTAGATAAAACACCAACAGTAGATCCAGTTGTAGGAGATTTTACAGCAAATAAAGCAATAGAT
>NZ_JBJOCA010000074.1:0-440 GCF_045898275.1 Clostridioides sp. GD02404 | reverse complement strand
TTCCAAGGTAGCTCAACGGTGGAGCAACCGGCTGTTAACCGGTAGGCTGTGGGTTCGAGCCCCACCCTTGGAGCCAAAAAAGCCGAAGTGGCGGAACTGGCAGACGCACAGGACTTAAAATCCTGCGGGACTTACCTCTCGTACCGGTTCGATTCCGGTCTTCGGCACTTATAAAACAATATCGCGGAGTGGAGCAGTTGGCAGCTCGTCGGGCTCATAACCCGAAGGTCGTAGGTTCGAGTCCTGCCTCCGCAACCATTAAAAATCAAAACGGCTCGTTGGTCAAGAGGTTAAGACACCGCCCTTTCACGGCGGTAACAGGGGTTCAATTCCCCTACGAGTCACCAATTAAATATGCGGGTGTAGCTCAATGGTAGAGTTCTGGCCTTCCAAGCCAGCTGTGAGGGTTCGATCCCCTTCACCCGCTCCAAAAATGGGAC
>NZ_JBJOCA010000073.1:0-496 GCF_045898275.1 Clostridioides sp. GD02404 | reverse complement strand
ATTCCCATTTAATCACCTTCCTTTCTACATTGGTATCAAATTATTATTTATACTTGATATAATACTAATTCTATTCCCTTTTACTTCTTGCATCACTTCTTTTAATGCTCCCTCTACATTATCACTTTCAAATAAGTTATCTGTATCTTTTATACTTGTTTTCTCTGCTATTGTTTCTATACTATCTACACTAGTTTTTACCTCATTCAATGCACTAACTATATTTGTTTTATCTGTTGTTTCAAGTAGTGTTGTATCGCCTATCTTAGCGTTAATCTCTGTCTTAGCAGTTTCTATGTTGCTTGTTAACTCCGTTTTAGTTGTATCAATTTTAGTGTCTAACTTATTGATATTTGTTAATATTTTTTCTTCATCTTTTTTAGTTAAAAATATCGCAGTTGGGTCAACAACTAAGGTCACTTTCTCTACATTAGATACCTCTATAATAAATTTTAAATACAAATCTTTCATAGCTCCATTGCCAACTTTCGGCTTG
>NZ_JBJOCA010000072.1:0-496 GCF_045898275.1 Clostridioides sp. GD02404 | reverse complement strand
TTTCCCATATAATCACCTTCCTTTCTATATTGGTATCAAATTACTATTTATACTTGATATAATACTAAATCTATTACCTTTTACTTCTTGCATCACTTCTTTTAATGCTCCTTCAACATTATCACTTTCAAATAAGTTATCTGTATCTTTTATACTTGTTTTATCTGCCGTTGTTTCTATACTATCTACACTAGTTTTTACCTCATTTAATGCACTAACTATATTTGTTTTCTCTGTTGTTTCAAGTAGTGTTGTATCACCTATTTTAGTGTTTAACTCTGTCTTAGCAGTTTCTATATTGCTTGTTAACTCTGTTTTAGTTGTATCTATTTTAGTGTCTAACTTATTGATATTTGTTAATATCTTTTCTTCATCTTTTTTAGTTAAAAATATCGCAGTTGGGTCAACAACTAAGGTTACTTTCTCTACATTAGATACCTCTATGATAAATTTCAAATACAAATCTTTCATAGCTCCATTGCCAACTTTTGGCTTA
>NZ_JBJOCA010000071.1:0-520 GCF_045898275.1 Clostridioides sp. GD02404 | reverse complement strand
GTATGGCGGTATAGCTTAGTTGGCTAGAGCGTTCGGTTCATACCCGAAAGGTCATAGGTTCGACTCCTATTACCGCTACTAAAATTTAATGTGGGCCATTAGCTCAGTTGGTTAGAGCGCCCGGCTCATAACCGGTAGGTCTGGGGTTCGAGTCCCTGATGGCCCACCACATTAAATTAAGCAAATAGCTTCGAGGTGTAGCGCAGTTTGGTAGCGCACATGGTTTGGGACCATGGGGCCGGGGGTTCGAGTCCCTTCACCTCGACCAATTAAGGTGGGTATAGCTCAGTTGGTTAGAGCGCCAGATTGTGGCTCTGGAGGTCGTGAGTTCGACTCTCATTATCCACCCCAACTAATATGGTCTATTAGCTCAGTCGGTAGAGCACCTGACTTTTAATCAGGGTGTCCCGCGTTCGAGTCGCGGATAGATCACCAAAAGGCGGCGACATAGCCAAGTGGTAAGGCAGTGGACTGCAACTCCTTGATCCCCAGTTCGAATCTGGGTGTCGCCTCCAATGTA
>NZ_JBJOCA010000070.1:0-551 GCF_045898275.1 Clostridioides sp. GD02404 | reverse complement strand
ACAGATATAGAAGACGAAGAACATTTTAGAGAAAGAGTTCTTGTAGCAGAGCAAGAAGACAAACTTAGTGGAGCTAGTTCAGATTATATAAGATGGGCTAAAGAAGTAGATGGAGTTGGATATGCTTATGTAGTTTCCGAATGGAATGGAGCAGGGACAGTAAAAGTATTAATACTAGATAAAAATAGAAAAGCAGCAACACAAGAATTGATAGATAAAGTTCAAGAATATATATATCCATTAAATGTATCAGAAGGAGAAAATAGAGACGGGAAAGCTCCTATCGGGGCTTTAGTAACAGTTGTAACACCCGAAACACTACTTATTAATGTAAAAGCTAGTTTTATATTTAGTAACAGTTTTAGTGAAGAAACAGTATTAAACAATCTAAAAGCTAAGATAGATAAATACTTAGATAAGATTGATTTAGGTGGAACAGTCTCATACAATGCTATACAAGCAATAGTAGGTTCTATGATGTTGACAGACGAAGGTATACAGGATTTTTCTAATCTTACTATAAATGATGTAAAAGGAAATATAAAATTGCA
>NZ_JBJOCA010000069.1:0-572 GCF_045898275.1 Clostridioides sp. GD02404 | reverse complement strand
TCCACCTTTTAAATCTTCTTTATTAGTAACAGATTTAATTCCATTAATAGAACCTAATAGAACAGTTACAGTATTTTGAGATACATTTCCTATAGTTCCAGTTTCTCTACATTCTGCTTTAATATCTACTGTTTCATTTTCTCCTATGCTTTTAGTTTCAAGAAGCTCAAACTCTATACTCTGCTTTTCATCAGTTGCAACAGTAGTTACTACAGTCCCTTTTGCAATGATAGTTCCTTGTACACCTGTAAATGTAATAACTCCAGTAGCCTTAGTTGGTTGATTTTTAAACACTCCCTTGCATTCTCCCAACCACTCTAAATAGATTCCATAAGATGTCTGAGGAAATGCAATCTTTAAATTATTTTGTAATCCTAATTGTTTTAACTGTGCAACTTCTTCTGCCGTAGGTCTTGTTGTATCATATATAAAATCCCCTTCTAGTGTACTCACATCTTGAAAGTTACTTAACATCCTTTCGTGTATTGCTTCCTCATCTTCTGTTAAAAATACTGGTATAGGTAGTTCTCTTTCCATATAATCACCTACCTTTTTATGTTTCCATCTATAGT
>NZ_JBJOCA010000068.1:0-575 GCF_045898275.1 Clostridioides sp. GD02404 | reverse complement strand
CCCACCTTTGAAATCTTCTTTATTATTAACAGATTTAATCCCATTAATAGAGCCTAATAAAACAGATATACTGCCTTTAGATACATTTCCTATAATCCCTGCAATCCTGCATTCTGCTTTAATATCTACTGTTTCATTTTCTCCTCCTATAGTTTTAGTTTCAAGAAGCTCAAACTCTATACTCTGCTTTTCATCAGTTGCAACAGTAGTTACTATAGTTCCTTTTGTAATTATAGTTCCTTGTATGCCTATAAAAGTAATAACTCCAACCGATTTAGTTGGTTGATTTTTAAATACTCCTTTACATTCTCCCAACCATTCTAGGTATTCTCCATAGCTAGTTTGAGGAAATGCAATCTTTAAATTATTTTGTAGTCCTAGTTGTTTTAATTCAGCTATCTGTTCTGCTGTAGGTCTTGTTGCATCATAAACAAAATCTCCTTCTAAGATAGAAACATCTTGAAAGTTACTTAACATTCTTTCGTGTATTGCTTCTTCATCTTCCGTTAAAAATACTGGTATAGGTAGTTCTCTTTCCATATAATCACCTACCTTTTTATATTGCCATCAATTAC
>NZ_JBJOCA010000067.1:0-696 GCF_045898275.1 Clostridioides sp. GD02404 | reverse complement strand
CTTACTGTTGTAAGGAATGTAGGAAGAAGGCTAATAGGGCTAGGAGTAAAGAGGATGAATAAATTCCAAAAGGCAGTTTCTCAAATGGTAAAGCAAGAGGAAAAAGAGAATTTATGGCAAGGATACGAAAATTGTAGGGTAGGTAGAAGTATACAAAGTTCAATAAGAATATATGTAAAAGGATTTAAAAGGTTTGGATATAGTGTACATGAGGTTTATGACTTTATAAATAGTATTAATAAGTATGAGTAATTTTAAGTGATAAAGGGAGTATTTGATTGAGTAAATACAATAATAAAAAAATTATAATAGATGGAATTAAATTTGATAGCAAAGATGAATCAGAATATTATCTATATTTAAAAGAAAAGAAAGAAAATGGAGAAATAAAAGATTTTGGACTTCAACAAAAGTTTGAATTACAGCCTAAATTTAAGAAGGATGGAAAGAACTATAGGGCTATTACATATACAGTTGATTTTGCCATATACAAATGGGATGGTGAAGTTGTTTATATAGATGTGAAAGGATATAGTACACAACAAGGTGAACTTAGAAAAAAGCTTTTTGACTATAAGTATCAAGATAAAAAATTGATATGGATTGCTAAGAGTAAAAAATATGGAGTAGATGGTTGGATAGAATATAGTGAACTTAAGAAAAAGAGAAAAGAAAATAAGAAAAAGGTAGCTTAAG
>NZ_JBJOCA010000066.1:0-696 GCF_045898275.1 Clostridioides sp. GD02404 | reverse complement strand
TTTATTGTTGTAAGGGATGTAGGAATAAGGCTAATAGGGCTATGAGTAAAGAGGATGAATAAATTTCAAAAAGCAGTTTCTCAAATGATAAAGCAAGAGGAAAAAGAGAATTTATGGCAAGGATACGAAAATTGTAGAGTAGGTAGAAGTATACCAAGTTCAATAAGAATATATGTAAAAGGATTTAAAAAGTCTGGATATAGTGTACATGAAGTTTATAACTTTATAAATGATATTAATAAGTGTGAGTAATTTTAAGTGATAAAGGGAGTATTTTGTTGAGTAAATACAATAATAAAAAAATTGTAATTGATGGAATTAAATTTGATAGTAAAGATGAGTCAGAGTATTATTTATATTTAAAAGAAAGAAAGGCAAATGGAGAAATAAAAGATTTTGGACTTCAACAAAAGTTTGAATTACAGCCTAAATTTAAGAAAGATGGAAAGAACTATAGGGCTATTACATATACAGTTGATTTTGCCATATATAAATGGAATGGTGAAGTTATTTATATAGATGTGAAAGGATATAGTACACAACAAGGTGAACTTAGAAAAAAGCTTTTTGACTATAAGTATCAAGATAAAATACTTATATGGATTTCTAAGAGTAAAAAGTATGGGGTGGATGGTTGGATAGAATATAGTGAACTTAAGAAAAAAAGAAAGGAAAATAAAAAGAAAGTAGCTTAGA
>NZ_JBJOCA010000065.1:0-793 GCF_045898275.1 Clostridioides sp. GD02404 | reverse complement strand
GCCGTGGGTTCGAATCCCACCCTCTCCGCCAAGTAAAAAAATAGGACTTAAATTTGGAGAAGTACTCAAGTGGCTCAAGAGGATCCCCTGCTAAGGGATTAGGCTGGGTAACCGGTGCGAGGGTTCGAATCCCTCCTTCTCCGCCATTTAAAAACGAGGTGTAGCGCAGTTTGGTAGCGCACATGGTTTGGGACCATGGGGCCGGGGGTTCGAGTCCCTTCACCTCGACCAACTTGGACCTTTAGCTCAGTTGGTTAGAGCGCCCGGCTCATAACCGGTAGGTCTGGGGTTCGAGTCCCTGAAGGTCCATTATTCTTCATAGGGGTGTAGCTCAGTTGGTAGAGCGTCGGTCTCCAAAACCGTGCGCCGGGGGTTCGAGTCCCTCCACCCCTGCCAAATTAAAAAGGACTTGAAAAAAAATAGATTTTAGAGTAGTATAAAATAGTAAATGAAATTTCGAGGTGTAGCGCAGTTTGGTAGCGCACATGGTTTGGGACCATGGGGCCGGGGGTTCGAGTCCCTTCACCTCGACCAAGAAAAGGGCCTATAGCTCAGGTGGTTAGAGCGCACGCCTGATAAGCGTGAGGTCGCTGGTTCGAGTCCAGCTAGGCCCACCATTTGCCCAGATAGCTCAGTCGGTAGAGCAGGGGACTGAAAATCCCCGTGTCGGTGGTTCGATTCCGCCTCTGGGCACCAGAAATACGGCGGTATAGCTTAGTTGGCTAGAGCGTTCGGTTCATACCCGAAAGGTCATAGGTTCGACTCCTATTACCGCTACCATCTAACTATATCA
>NZ_JBJOCA010000064.1:0-880 GCF_045898275.1 Clostridioides sp. GD02404 | reverse complement strand
GGACCAAGTGGTCGGAGTGGGGGAAATAGTTAACGAGGTGGTTGGATGATAGCTTCTAAAAAAGGTAGAGAAATGCTTCTTACATTGTCACCGATATATGAACAATCTATTATAATGCAAAGCTTATATGAAGCTATAGGAAGCGAATTTGATAATCTAGAGTTATTAAATAAAGAGATAGAATTACAGTTATTTCCTCAAAGCGCAACATGGGGTTTAAGTTTTTGGGAAAATAGAGTAGGTTTGTCTACTAACTTAGATGAAGATATAGAAGCTAGGAGAAGAAAAGTTATTGCTAAGCTCCAAAGCAAATATATTATGACACCTAAAAGAATGTCTATGATACTTCAATCTTATACAGGTGCAAATATAAAAATAAATGAAAACATATCTCCATATACTTTTAGTGTTGAATTAACTAGTACTCAAGGTTTCCCTAGAGATTTAGAAGATTTATATAAGAGAGTAAATGTTATAAAACCTTCTCATTTAGCTGTAAGTTATAAGTTAGTATCTTTATTAAAAAGTAAAACTTATTTTGCACAAACAACAATTATGAGTGAAGAAATAACAGTATATCCTTATTCAAGTAAAGAAGTAAAGGCTAATGTTAAAGCTAAGTTTGCATTAGCTCATAACATGAGTTCAGAAATATTGACAGTATATCCAAAAGGAGGTGGTATAAATGGCTGATGAACAATTTTACACTATACTTACAAATATAGGTAAAGCTAAGATTGCTAACGCAGGAATGTTAGGTAAATCAGTAGTACTAGAGAAGATTCAAGCAGGTGATGGAGGAGGAAGCTATTACAATCCAACAGAAGACCAAACAGCATTAAAAAATAAAGTTTGGGAAGGAAATATAAATGCTTTTGAT
>NZ_JBJOCA010000063.1:0-880 GCF_045898275.1 Clostridioides sp. GD02404 | reverse complement strand
AGACCAAGTGGTCGGAGTAGGGGAAATAGTTAACGAGGTGGTTGGATGATAGCTTCTAAAAAAGGTAGAGAAATGCTTCTTACATTGTCACCGATATATGAGCAAAGTTTAATTATGAACTCTATATATGAAGCTATAGGAAGCGAATTTGATAATCTAGAGTTATTAAATAAAGAAATAGAATTACAATTATTTCCTCAGACTGCAACATGGGGATTGAGTTTTTGGGAAAATAGAGTAGGTTTATCTACTAACTTAGATGAAGCTACAGAGAATAGAAGAAGAAAAGTTATTGCTAAGCTCCAAAGCAAATATATTATGACACCTAAAAGAATGTCAATGATATTACAATCTTATACAGGTGCAAATATAAAAATAAACGAAAACATATCTCCATATACTTTTGGTGTTGAATTAACTAGTACTCAAGGTTTTCCTAGAGATTTAGAAGATTTATATAAGAGAGTAAATGTTATAAAACCTTCTCATCTATCTGTAAGTTATAAGTTAGTATCTTTATTAAAAAGTAAAACTTATTTTGCACAAACAACAATTATGAGTGAAGAAATAACTGTATATCCTTATTCAAGTAAAGAAGTAAAAGCTAATGTTAAAGCTAAGTTTGCATTAGCTCATCACATGAGTTCAGAAATATTGACAGTATATCCAAAAGGAGGTGGTATAAATGGCTGATGAACAATTTTACACTATACTTACAAATATAGGTAAAGCTAAGATTGCTAATGCAGGAATGCTAGGTAAATCAGTAGTACTAGAGAAGATTCAAGCAGGTGATGGAGGAGGAAGCTATTACAATCCAACAGAAGACCAAATAGCATTAAAAAATAAAGTTTGGGAAGGTAATATAAATGCGTTTGAC
>NZ_JBJOCA010000062.1:0-1264 GCF_045898275.1 Clostridioides sp. GD02404 | reverse complement strand
GTTTAGATTAAATAAAATCAAAGGAGAAGGAGCAGATGCTAGTATAACAGACTTAAACTATGATGATGCAGTAAGATTAGCTAATGATTATGCAGAAGCTGATGATCATGGAGTAATGGTTCAAGATACAGCATGGGATGGATATGAAGAAATTCCAGCATGGATAATGCAAGGATATGGAACTATGGCTCAAGAAGCGATAGAGCAATTAAAAGAATATGGAGTAGATAGACCAACACATGTATTTGTGCAAGCAGGGGTTGGTTCACTTGCTGGAGCAGTTCAAGGATATGTTGCTTCAATATACGATGAATGCCCAATAACAGTAGTAGTAGAAGCTGATGAAGCTGATTGTTACTATAAATCAGCAGAAGCAGGAGATGGAAAACCAAGATTTGTTGGAGGAGATATGCCAACTATAATGGCTGGTCTTGCTTGTGGAGAACCAAATACTATAGGATTTGAAGTATTAAAAAATCATGCTGCAGCATTTGTTTCAGCACCAGACTGGGTTTCTGCTAAAGGTATGAGAACATTAGGTAATCCTTTAAATGGGGATGCAAAGGTAATCTCTGGAGAATCTGGAGCAGTTACAACTGGTCTTTTAATAGCAGCTATGGAAAGAGAAGATTTAGCAGACTTAAGAAAAGATTTAAAATTAGATGAAAATTCAAGAATACTTTTAATAAGTACAGAAGGAGACACTGATCCTGATAAATACAGAAGTATAGTTTGGGATGGAGAATATCCAAGTATATAAATAATGATTAAAATATCATTATTAAGTAGCAATTTACATATTTAGAAAATATATAAATTCTAAAATTTAGAAAGTATATAACATATAATACATACATTATAAAAAATCTAGGGGGATAATGAAATGTTAAATGAACAAAGAAAACAAGAAGTAACTGAAATATGTCAAAAATTAATTCAAAATCCTAGTTCTTCTGGAAATGAAGAAGGCGTTGTAAAAGCAATAGAAGAATCTTTTGCAAAATTAGGTTTTGACAGTTGGTCAAGAGATAGATATGGAAATATAGTAGGATGCATAAAAGGAAACAAACCAGGTAAGAAAATATTATTTGATGGTCATATAGACACAGTTCCAGTTCCAGATGAAAGCAAATGGAGCGTTCCTCCTTTTGAAGGAAAAATAGTAGACGGGAAAATATATGGTAGAGGAACTTCTGACATGAAAGGTCAATATACAGCAATGATGTCAGCAGTTGCATACTTTGCAAAAGATACTAACAAAGAT
>NZ_JBJOCA010000061.1:0-1336 GCF_045898275.1 Clostridioides sp. GD02404 | reverse complement strand
ATTTAGATTAAATAAAATCAAAGGAGAAGGAGCAGATGCTAGTATAACAGACTTAAACTATGATGATGCAGTAAGATTAGCTAATGACTATGCAGAAGCTGATGACCACGGAGTAATGGTTCAAGATACAGCATGGGACGGATATGAAGAAATTCCAGCATGGATAATGCAAGGATATGGAACTATGGCTAAAGAAGCTATAGAGCAATTAAAAGAATATGGAGTAGACAGACCAACACACGTATTTGTGCAAGCAGGAGTTGGTTCACTTGCTGGTGCAGTTCAAGGATATGTTGCTTCAATATACGATGAATGCCCAATAACAGTAGTAGTAGAAGCTGATGAAGCTGATTGCTACTATAAATCAGCAGAAGCAGGAGATGGAAAACCAAGATTTGTTGGAGGAGATATGCCAACTATAATGGCTGGTCTTGCTTGTGGAGAACCAAATACTATAGGGTTTGAAGTGTTAAAAAATTATTCATCAGCATTCGTTTCAGCACCAGACTGGGTTTCTGCTAAAGGTATGAGAATACTAGGAAATCCTCTAAGAGGAGATGAAAAAGTAATTTCTGGAGAATCTGGAGCAGTTACAACTGGAGCATTAGTTTCAATCCTTGAAAGTGAAGATTTAAAAGACTTAAGAGAAGCTTTAAAATTAGATGAAAACTCTAAAGTATTATTAATAAGTACAGAAGGAGACACTGACCCTGATAAATATAAAGATATAGTTTGGAATGGTGAGTGCCAAAGCAAATAAAAGACTTAAAATAAGAACTAAATAAAATCAAAATAAGAGCTAATTAAAATCAAAATAAAGTCTAAATAAGAATTTAATAAATAAAATATAAAGAAGCGAAAAATCAATAAATTAAATAAAGTATGAGTAAATTAAAAAAGTAAAATATCAAAGTGAAACATCAACAAATTAAAAATTATATGGGGGAATATCAAAATGTTAAATGAAATAAGAAAAAAACAATTAACTGAAGTATGCCAAGATTTAATAAGAAATGCTAGTTATTCAGGTCAGGAAGAAAATGTAGTAAAAGCAATAGAAGAAAACTTTGCTTTACTAGGTTTTGATAGCTGGTCAAGAGATAGATATGGAAATATAGTAGGATGCATAAAAGGAAACAAACCAGGTAAAAAAATATTATTTGATGGACATATAGATACAGTTCCAGTTCCAGATGCAAGTAAATGGAGTGTTCCTCCTTTTGAAGCGAGAATAGTAGATGGAAAAATATATGGTAGAGGAACTTCTGATATGAAAGGGCAAGTAAGTGCTATGATGGCAGCTGTTTCATACTTTGCAGAAGATACTAACAAAGAC
>NZ_JBJOCA010000059.1:0-2967 GCF_045898275.1 Clostridioides sp. GD02404 | reverse complement strand
TGATAACTTTTAAAAATTATCAAGTTGATAGACTTTAATCTATCAAACCTTTTTAACTGGTCAAGTTATTAAGGGTGCAGGGCGGATGCCTTGGCACTAGGAGCCGATGAAGGACGTGATAAGCTGCGATAAGCTTCGGGGAGTTGCACGTAAACTTTGATCCGAAGATTTCCGAATGAGGAAACTCACTTAGAGTAATGTCTAAGTATCATTAAGTGAATACATAGCTTAATGAGGGGAACTCAGGGAACTGAAACATCTAAGTACCTGAAGGAAGAGAAAGAAATTCGATTCCGTAAGTAGCGGCGAGCGAACGCGGAAGAGCCCAAACCAATAAAGTTTTCTTTATTGGGGTTGCGGACATATCATAACGAAGAGGTATCGTAATTGAAGAGGTTTGGAAAGACCCACCACAGAAGGTAATAGTCCTGTATGTTAAACGAGAAAACTTTAGATATGATCCAGAGTACCACGGGACACGTGAAACCCTGTGGGAAGCAGGAGGGACCACCCTCCAAGGCTAAATACTACCTAGTGACCGATAGCGTATAGTACCGTGAGGGAAAGGTGAAAAGAACCCCGGGAGGGGAGTGAAATAGAACCTGAAACCCTGCACTTACAAGCTGTGGAAGCACATTTCTTGTGTGACCGCGTACTTTTTGTAGAACGGGCCAACGAGTTACGTTAAGTAGCAAGGTTAAGCACTTAAGGTGTGGAGCCGTAGCGAAAGCGAGTTTTAACTGAGCGTTCAGTTACTTGACGTAGACCCGAAACCGGGCGACCTACCCATGAGCAGGATGAAGCGAAAGTAAAATTTCGTGGAGGTCCGAACCCACGAGCGTTGAAAAGCTCGGGGATGACTTGTGGGTAGCGGTGAAATTCCAATCGAGCCCGGAGATAGCTGGTTCTCCCCGAAATAGCTTTAGGGCTAGCCTCAAGGTGAGAGATACGGAGGTAGAGCACTGAATGTCCTAGGGGGTATTGCACCTACCGAAGACTATCAAACTCCGAATGCCGTCATCTTATACTTGGGAGTCAGACTGTGGGTGATAAGATTCATAGTCGAAAGGGCAACAGCCCAGATCGTCAGCTAAGGTCCCTAAATGTAAGTTAAGTGGTAAAGGATGTGGGATTGCACAGACAACCAGGATGTTGGCTTAGAAGCAGCCACTCATTCAAAGAGTGCGTAATAGCTCACTGGTCGAGTGATCCTGCGCCGAAGATTTCCGGGGCTAAAACTTACTACCGAAGCTACGGCATCATTATGATGGGTAGGGGAGCTTCCCATACGGGTTGAAGCATGACCGTAAGGACATGTGGACAGTATGGGAGTGAGAATGTTGGCATGAGTAGCGAGATGTGGGTGAGAATCCCACAGGCCGTAAACCCAAGGTTTCCAGGGGAAGGTTCGTCCGCCCTGGGTTAGTCGGGACCTAAGCTGAGGCCGAAAGGCGTAGGTGATGGACAACAGGTTGATATTCCTGTACTACCGATAACCGTTTGAGAGATGGGATGACACAGTAGGATAAGCTAAGCACACTGTTGGTTATGTGTGCCCAAGCATTGAGGCAGTCAGAGTAGGTAAATCCGCTTTGATAATGCTGGGATGTGATGGGGAGCGAAATTTAGTAGCGAAGTAGCTGATTTCACACTGTCAAGAAAAGTCTCTATCGAGGTTAAAGGTACCCGTACCGCAAACCGACACAGGTGGGTGAGGAGAGTATCCTAAGGCCCGCGAGAGAACTGTTGTTAAGGAACTCGGCAAAATGACCCCGTAACTTAGGGATAAGGGGTGCCACCATCCGGTGGCCGCAGAGAATAGGCCCAAGCGACTGTTTACCAAAAACATAGGTTTCTGCTAAGTCGCAAGACGATGTATAGGAGCTGACGCCTGCCCGGTGCTGGAAGGTTAAGGGGATCTGTTAGAGCAATCGAAGCAGTGAACTTAAGCCCCAGTAAACGGCGGCCGTAACTATAACGGTCCTAAGGTAGCGAAATTCCTTGTCGGGTAAGTTCCGACCCGCACGAAAGGCGTAACGATTTGGGCACTGTCTCAACAACAGACTCGGTGAAATTGTAATTCCGGTGAAGATGCCGGATACCTGCGACAGGACGGAAAGACCCCATGGAGCTTTACTGTAGCTTGACATTGGGTCTTGGTACTACATGTACAGGATAGGTGGGAGGCTTTGAAACCAGGACGCCAGTTTTGGCGGAGCCATCCTTGGGATACCACCCTTGTAGTACTGGGACTCTAACCATAGGCCATGAATCTGGTCTTGGGACACTGTCAGGTGGGCAGTTTGACTGGGGCGGTCGCCTCCCAAAAGGTAACGGAGGCGCTCAAAGGTTCTCTCAGTACGGTCGGAAATCGTACGTAGAGTGTAAAGGCAAAAGAGAGCTTGATTGCAAGACATACAGGTCGAGCAAGGATGAAAATCGGACTTAGTGATCCGGTGGTTCTGCGTGGAAGGGCCATCGCTCAACGGATAAAAGCTACCCTGGGGATAACAGGCTTATCTCCCCCAAGAGTCCACATCGACGGGGAGGTTTGGCACCTCGATGTCGGCTCATCACATCCTGGGGCTGTAGTAGGTCCCAAGGGTTGGGCTGTTCGCCCATTAAAGTGGTACGCGAGCTGGGTTCAGAACGTCGTGAGACAGTTCGGTCCCTATCCGTCGCAGGCGTAGGAAATTTGAGAAGACCTGTCCTTAGTACGAGAGGACCGGGATGGACGTACCTCTGGTGTACCAGTTGTTCTGCCAAGGGCATGGCTGGGTAGCTATGTACGGAATGGATAAGCGCTGAAAGCATCTAAGCGCGAAGCCAACTTCAAGATAAGATTTCCCACCGCAAGGGTAAGACCCCAGAAAGACTATCTGGTTGATAGGTCGAAGGTGTAAGTGCAGCAATGTATTTAGCTTATCGATACTAATAGGTCGAGGACTTGACCAAATTATTTGATGT
>NZ_JBJOCA010000058.1:0-5118 GCF_045898275.1 Clostridioides sp. GD02404 | reverse complement strand
TA
The DNA here is from genome assembly GCF_045898275.1 of Clostridioides sp. GD02404. NCBI lineage: Bacteria > Bacillati > Bacillota > Clostridia > Peptostreptococcales > Peptostreptococcaceae > Clostridioides > Clostridioides sp. GD02404. The sequence continues at coordinate 5,116 of NZ_JBJOCA010000058.1, read as the reverse complement.
TTTATATAAGTTTCTTATTTTTAAAGTACTATTTTCAAAGTATGTTATAAATACTTTGTATAAATACATATAATAGTTTAAAGAGATTGATTCTTTAAATATAGAGTGGCGAGCTCTTATAGATATGTACTTTTAAATAAGAAAGGAGATAGATAAGTAAGTGTCTGTAATCAATAGTTTTATTCTACAATATGGATTAATCTCTGTATTTGTATTAATTATGATTGAGTATGCTTGTTTTCCATTACCTAGCGAAGTTGTATTGCCATTATGTGGAGCAATTGCCGCAAGGAATCATTTTGGGTTTTTGACAATTTTGATTTTGAGTATAATTGCAGGTATACTTGGGTCAATATTTTGTTATACAGTAGGAAATTGGGGTGGGAAATCTATCATAAATAAAATAGTAGAGATTTGTCCAAAGGCAAAGAAAGGAATATTTGCATCTCAGGACTATTTTAATAAGTATTCTTCTATTTCTGTTTGTGTATGTAGATTAATTCCATTATGTAGAACATACATATCTTTTATAGCAGGTATAGCGGGTCAGAATATTATAACTTTTGTAGTATCATCTATTGTAGGAATTACCATATGGAATACTTCACTAATTAGCATAGGGTATATTTTCTCAGAGAGTTGGGTAAAAATAATGTCCCATTATAATGATTATAAATTCCTAGTTCTAATTATACCAATAGTTTTGATTCTTATTGGATTTACTATTAAGTCATATATACATAAAAAACATCATAAGTTAAGATTATAGAAAATTAATAGATTTTTTCATCATTTTTTATACTTACTGTAAGATTTAAGTGTTTGAGATAATTTCTAATAATCAAAATCCCCGTTTTTAGTACAATGTAGAAACGGGGATATTTAATGTCAAATTGTAATGAATAAGTTAAATTTAATAATGAAATAACATATTGAGTAGTAGTTAAGAGCAATTAATTATCAGCTTTATTTTTATATACAGCTATTTTTTCTTGAATATCCAAGTACACTTATTACAAAAGAAACAATGAATAAGACTATAACTGTAGTGAAAGCCATCAACAAATAGGATTGAGTAGAAGTCATAATGGTAGAAAGTCCAGGTCCATCCTCAAAATATTTGATAAAATAGAAAATAGGAACGACGAAAAGTAATCCTATTGTTTGTGCTGAACGGAAACCAAACCAATATGTAAGAGGTAAGCAAATAGCAGTACAAGTAAGTGGCAAAATAATTGCTGCAATAATAGATAAGCCCAATATACTGATTTCAAAATTACCATAGAAAATACTGCTCATCAAACTAAATATAATGCTTCCAGATAAACTAAAAATCAATGTGCATATAACAGAAATATATTTGCTTGCCACTACAGAATATCCACTAACAGGCATAGCTAATTGATATTTTTTCCAGTTTACATTCTCATCACTTGCAAAACTTATAATGTTTTGCATACCTATTGAAATAGAAAACATAATTGAAGTCATTAATCCAGCATATATCCCCATATTCATAATGAGAAGGATAATAGCCAATATTGCAATTATAATAAGTTTCTTATCAATACTTTTAAAAAAAAGATAGAAGTCTTTGTAAATTAATCCTCGCATAATATTCCTCCTTTAATATAGAAAAGCATAATATCTTCCAATGTCGCATTATCAACAACTACATCCTTATATTTTCTTCTTGCAGTTTCTTTATCATCAACTAAGCATTCTATACTCATATTTGTCTGTTTGCAAATAAGGTAATCATCTTGTGAGATAGTTTTAAATTTTTCTTTTCCACATCTAATAATTCCATAATTGTAGATTAAGTTATCTTTTTGTTCTTCAAAAACAATTTCTCCTTTATGAATTAGTATTACATAATCTGCAATTTTTTGTATATCTGATGTGATATGGGATGAAAAGAAAATAGAGTGTTCTTCATCTTGTATGAATTCCAAAAACAAATCCAATATTTCATCTCTACTAACAGGGTCAAGCCCAGTTGTTGCTTCATCTAAAATTAGAAGTTTTGGTCTATGAGCCATAGCACATATAATAGAAAGTTTCATTTTCATTCCTTTGGAAAATGAGCCAATAGTTTTTTTTAATGGAAGTTTGAATTTTTCTAGATAATGTTGATAAAGTGTATCATCCCATGACGTATATATGCCAGATAGTATTTTACTGATATGTTTTACAGTAAAAATATCATGGAAATTGCACTCATCAAAGACAATACCAATATCATTTTTAATTGAATACGTTGCATTGTCTACCCCAAATATCTCAATTTTTCCATCATCTTTTTTCAATTCATTCAGTATCAAATTAATTGTGGTACTTTTACCAGCTCCATTCTCTCCAATAAAGCCAACAATTCTACCTTTTGGAATACAAAATGAAACATCTTTTAATGAAAAATCATCAAAATTTTTATATAAGTTTTGAACTAAAACATTATTCTTTTCCATAGTTTACATCCCCTTAATCTTCATAGAATAATTTGAGAATATTGGTCATCTGCTCATAAGATATACCATGTGTTCGACCAATTTCTGAAACTTTTTGCAATAATTCTTCTGCTATTCGTAACTGTTCTTCTTGGATGAACTCTTTATTTTGACTAGATACAAAACTACCTTTACCAGACACAGTTTCAATAAATCCATCACGAGTTAAATCCTCGTATGCCCGTTGAACAGTAATTACACTTATATGTAAATCTTTTGCTAGACTTCTCATAGATGGTAGCATCTCACCAGCAGATAATGTTCCATTCATTATAAGACTTTTAATCTGCAAACATATTTGTTCATATATAGGTTTATCACTACTATTACTAATGATTATTTCCATTTAATCCTCCTATACTGTACTTACTGTACTTGTTAGTTAAGTACAGTATAGGCCTATAAATCAGTTTTGTCAAGATAATAAATATAAAAGAGAGAATAATACAATAATTTATATGTTAGTCACCTTATATCCTTTTATGCTAAAATGGTGTTAAGAAATGAAACAAATACTATTTATATAAAAGGGGTAAGAATATGGATATAATAGATAATCTAAGGGTACAAGGGGTAGATGAGAAACTTATTGAAGATATACTATATTTTAGACGTTATTATGCTCTAGAGAAAGATTTAGAATACAGGGTAACTAAGTCTAAAACTTATTTTTATGGAAGAGATATTTTGTCTATGTGTATAGCAGCTATTTTGGAAGAAGAAAATATATTATTATCAGGACCAAAAGCAACAGGAAAAAACTTACTTGCTGACAACTTAGGTGAGATATTTAATAGACCTCAATGGAATACATCATTTCACATAAATACAGATAGTTCAACACTTATAGGTACAGACACATTTATAGATAATGAAGTTAAGCTTAGAAGGGGTTCTGTTTATGAATGTGCCATCAATGGGGGATTTGGTGTATTTGATGAAATTAATATGGCAAAGAATGATGCTGTAGTTGTAGTACATTCAGCTTTAGATTATAGAAGACTGATTGATGTTCCTGGATATGAAAGAGTAAATCTGCATCCAGCAACGAGATTTATTGGGACTATGAATTATGAATATGCAGGAACAAAAGAACTTAATGAGGCACTAGTATCTAGATTTATGGTAATAGATATTCCTCCTATAGAAGAAGATAAGTTGATGATGATTTTAAAAAATGAATTTCCAGATGCTGATGAAGAAAAATTAATGCATTTTGCAGGAATATTTCTAGATTTACAGTTGAAGTCTCAAAATGGTGAAATATCTAGTAAAGCTATTGACTTGCGTGGTCTCATGGCATCACTTAAGACTATAAGAAGAGGGTTGAAACCAACTCTTGCAATTAACATGGGACTTACAGGAAAGACCTTCGATATATATGAGAAAGAAATGGTTGGAGATGTAATTAAAACTAGAATACCTAATAAATGGGAGAGTATAGATGTATTTCCAATAAGTCATATTTAATATAGGTGAGATTATGAAATGGATATATGATGATTATGAATTTGAAAACAGAGCAAATAATTTATCTTGGACAATAGCTGGAGATTACAATGAAAGTATAGATATATCAGAAAAGGATTATTCTTCAAAAGAAATAGGTTTATATTTTGCAATAATTGCAGGTGCTAGAAGAAAGTATGTAGATTGGGACATAGTAAAAAAATACCTTACAAATAGAATACGAAAAGGATATGACAAAGATATTATATTGGGTCTGATTCAAGTCATATTAAATACAATAGTTGAAGAAAAGGCTATTAAAGATAGACCAGGGATAGAAGATATAAGAAGAAATGCTTATAAAGATATTGTTTCACGTTTTACCAAAATACACAATGACAATATTATGGATAAAATTAAATATGCCTTTGTACTTTATAATATGGACAAGCATCCAGCATTAGATAGTCTAACTAGAAGAATAGTTAATGACATAAAGAATATAGATACAAATCAAGATATTATGGAGATTTTAAAAGCATTAGATGTTATATATTTAACTTATTTTGAATATATATTAAATGGAGAAGAAAGTAGTTCTACATATGATGAAAATAATGTAAAAGATGTTGATGTAAATTTTGATACATTTGCTGATTTTATGTATGAAGAACTTTATAGTGATGAAGAAGAAAATATTATTGAAAGTGATATAGACTCTATATCTTCATCTATGCTTATAGAGGGAGTAGGAGATTTTGAGGATTCTCAATCTAGCAATTCAGCAGACAGAGTAATATATGTTGATGAAGAGACTGCAAATAAGATATATTCAAAGATAGAACATTATTATGGGAAAACTTATTTGAGTAAAGGTGAAATTAAGAAGATTGAAACACAAAATTGTAGAAATGTTCATGAAGGGTGTAGAATACACTTTACAGATGGAGTTCTTAGAAGTGAGTGTAATAATGTATTCCAGTTAAAATATGTGACAAGGCAAAAAGAAAATAATTTAGGGAAATTTAGAGAACATGCTAGAATGTATAGACAACAGATAAAGAGATTAAAAGAAAGCCTAGTTAGAATTTTGATTAAAAAATAGCTACGCACACTTGTGACTTTAGTCGTGAGTTAGTAGCTAAAATAGTCAGCATATG
>NZ_JBJOCA010000057.1:0-5358 GCF_045898275.1 Clostridioides sp. GD02404 | reverse complement strand
GCTTTATCTGTTTGCCCTTTTCTTGAGGACAAGTATTACTATACCAACTTTTCCTTTTAGAGTCAATAACTTTTTTCACATTTTTTACTTTCAAGTATCTCATTTATTTACATATGGTTATATTATCCACATTATAAACAACTGATTCATATTGTTTTAACTTATTATATTAAATATTATCCACATTATAAACATATTTATCCACAAATTACAAAATTTAATATTTTTTATACAAATATATGTATTATATGTAATTAGACTTATTTACTTAATTGATTTATACTATAAAATTTGTTTATAAGAAAGATACAAACCAAGAAATATTATTAAAAATACTCATTTTAAAGATTTTCTATTTTTTAAAATGCTTAATACCAATCTTGATGACACTAGGTAAATTACTTTCTGAGCTCCTTGTCAACATTTAATCATTTATTTGAATTCTTCTCTTATAGTAACTAAAGATTTTTGCATAACAACTAAACATTCTAGTTTCTTAGCAAAGAATCCATAAATTAATACTTGTATATCCTTTAGAAACTATCTATTAGAATCATCCAGCTTATAAAAGAGTTAAATAAAATACACGATAAGCATTTTTATTTAACAATTACATCATATATGATGCAAATAAACAAAATTACATAAAGATAGACGGAGATAAATACATTATTATATTTACTTCCGTCTATTTATATTTTATTCCGCTATGGATAAATCATCTTTCATATATTGTTCAACTAAAAATACTTTTTTATATTTCAAACTTTTTTGAACATCAATTATTCTTTGATTTGATGAACCTCTGAACTTTAAACTTATATCTTTTTTCTCAGCCATAAACTTTCCATCTACTAAAATATCAATTTGTTTTAGTAAATTTAAATTTTTAAAATATCTACTATTTTTTTTATCTAATAACTGCTCAAATGTGAATCCAGTATATGACCATACATCCAGTCCATTTCTTTTAGCTTCTTTTGCTACTTCTTCTAATGGTTCTGGCTGTAAAAATGGTTCTCCTCCTGATAATGTAATACCTTTTTGTAACTTTAATGATTTTATCTTATTTATAATTTCTTCTGTATCCATGTAAAATCCCCCACATAAATCATGTGTCTGAGGATTATGGCATTCTTTGCAATTATGGATACATCCTTGAGTCCATATTACCATCCTTAATCCTGGTCCATCAACTATACTGTCATGGCTTATAGTAGATGACATTCTTATTTTCATAACTTATTCCTCCAAATAAAACTATCTATGCTTTACTCTATCTCTTACTTCAGCTTTTTTTGCATTATTAAATCTGTCAACTGTACCAACTAAGTAACCTGTTATTCTTCTTATTCTTTCAAATTTGATATCACTTTCATCTTCATTTCTTCCACATACAGGACATATGTTACTTCCTATTACACCTGAAAAGCCACATATTGGATCTCTATCTACAGGATGATTTATGCTTCCATATCCTATACCTAAGTCTTTCATAGCTTTTATAACTGTTTCAAAAGCTTCTAGATTATCTGATGGATCTCCATCTAATTCCACATATGTTATATGACCTGCATTCGTCAGTTCATGATATGGAGCTTCTATCTCAATTTTGTCATATGCACTTATATTATAATAAACTGGTACATGGAATGAATTAGTGTAATATTCTTTGTCTGTTATACCTTTAATCTCTCCATATACTTTTTTATCTATTTTAGTAAATCTACCTGAAAGACCTTCTGCTGGTGTACCCATTAAAGAGAAGTTTAATTTATATTTATCTGTGGCTTCATCCATTTTAGCTCTCATATGTGACACTATTCTTAATCCTAATTCTTGAGCTTCTTTGCTTTCTCCGTGATGTTTACCCATAAGAGCAATAAGACATTCTGCTAAACCTATGAATCCAATTGTCAATGTTCCTTGCTTTATTACTTCTTTTAGTGTATCTTCTGGTCCTAAATCATCAGAACCTTTCCATACACCTTGACCCATCAAGAATGGGAAATTCTTCATTTTTTTATTTCCTTGAACCTCAAGACGTTCTAATAATTGCTCTATAATTAAGTCTATCTTTTCATCTAATTCTTCAAAAAAACTATCTAAATTAGCTTTCTCACCATTTACAATTCCATGCTTTATACCCAATCTTGGTAAATTAACTGTAGTAAAAGATATATTTCCCCTACCACTAACTGTTTCTGAACCACATACATTACTAAGTACTCTTGTTCTACAACCCATATATGTGGCTTCTGTATCTGGTTCACCTTTTCTGTAATATTTAGCATTAAAAGGCGCATCTAAGAAACTAAAATTAGGAAATAGTCTTTTAGCTGATACTCTACATGATAATTTAAATAAATCATAATTAGGGTCTTCAGGATTTAAATTTACTCCTTCTTTAACCTTAAATATTAAAATTGGAAAAATTGGTGTTTCTCCATTACCTAGTCCTCTTTCTTGAGATAGTAAAAGATTCTTAGTTACCATCCTTCCTTCTTCAGAAATATCTGTTCCAAAGTTCACACTTGAAAATGGAACCTGTGCACCTGCTCTAGAATGCATTGTATTTAAATTGTGTATAAATGCTTCCATAGATTGGTATGTTTTTTTATCAGTTTCTCTATATGATTCTTCAAATGCAAAGTTCTGCATGTTATTTGCAAGTTCTTCATCAATATCAAAAGTCTCTATCAATTTCTTTTTTTCTGAGTTTATATATAATTCCTCTCTTTTAAGACCAACCTTTTTATTTGTTTCTTTTTCTGTATTATATACTATGTTCTTTATTGCATCATTATTTTCAATTCCTTTAAATAATTTCAATGCTTTAGCTAAGTTTCCTATGTAGAATTTCTTAAAGGTCTTATATACACCTTCAGCCAATCCATAATCAAAAAATGGTATACTTTGACCTCCATGTTGGTCATTTTGATTACTTTGTATAGCGATTGCAGCTAATGCTCCATAACTTATTATATCTTGTGGTTCTCTTAAAAAACCATGTCCTGTTGAAAATCCACCATTAAATAGTTTTTTAACATCTATCTGGCAACAAGTTAATGTACCCATATTTAAAAAGTCCATATCATGTATGTGTATATCTCCATTCTCATGGGCAAAAGAATGTTCTGGCTTTAATATATGAGTCTTACAAAATTCTTTAGATACAGTGCTTCCATATTGTAGCATAGTCCCCATAGCTGTATTACCATTAATGTTTGCATTTTCTCTTTTTATGTCTGCATCTTCTGCATCCTCAAAAGTAATCTCCTCTATTGCCTTCATCAGTCTTGTTTTTGAATTTCTTATTCTACTTCTTTCAGTTCTATATATTATGTATTCCTCACTAGTTTTTGCATGACCAGTTTCTATAAGAATCTTAACTACTGAGTCTTGAATATCCTCAACACTTGGAACTGTTTCTGAATATTTATGATTTAAAAATCTTATTACTTCCTGAGTTAATTGCTCAGATAATTTATAATCAGGTACTATTCCTTCCCTTTCTGCAACATTTGTCGCTGCTAAAAATATAGCTCTTGTTATTCTATCTTCATTAAATGGGATTACTCTTCCATCTCTTTTTTTCACGAATTCAACCAATTAAAAAAACCTCCTATTACTATATATTGTATTTTATTAATCTACATACCACTATATGTAGTATATTAAGTCTAAAAAAATCCCCTTCAACTAAGTTAAAGGGATTATCTTAATAATTTCTATATTAAGATTACCAAATTTGTACATAATAGTCAAACTTACGCAAGTCATTGCAAATACTATCTAGATATTTTGAACAGTAGCGTTTCTAACAACTCTGAGAGTCAAAAATTTTTTCTCTTTTTTTTACACTAATTTTAGGCAAAAAACGTATAATTTCATGTACATTAATGTATATATCTACAAATTTCCTTATGTAAATTCTTTAAAACTGTCGTATAATATAAATAATAATTTAAAAGGAGGCATTTTATGTTATCAAAAAGACTAAACTTTATAACTCCATCCTACACAATAGGTATTAGTTCAAAAGTTAAAGAAATGGAAAACAACGGAATTAAAGTAATAAATCTTAGTATAGGAGAACCTGATTTCAACGTACCTAATAATGCAAAAGCTTATGGTATTGACTCTTTAAATAAAGATTGTACTAAATATGATTTAGTTCCAGGGTTAAAAATACTTAGAGAGGAAATTTGTAAAAAACTTATTGATGAAAATAATTGTAAATATTCAATAGATGAAATAGTTATATCAAGTGGAGCAAAAAACTCTATAACGAATACTTTGCTAGCTTTAACAGATGAGGGAGATGAAGTATTATTGCCAAAACCTTATTGGGTTAGTTATCCTGAAATGGTTAAATTAGTAAATGCTGTACCAGTTTTCATCGATACTAAAAAAGAAAATGGATTCAAGTTAACAAAAGATGAGCTTAAAAAATCTATAACAAATAAAACAAAAATTCTTGTAATAAATAATCCTTCAAATCCTACTGGTAGCATTTATACAAAAGATGAATTAATAGAAATTGTAGATGTATGTATAGAAAATAAAATATATATTTTAGCAGATGAAATATATGAAAAAATATGCTATGATGGGGAATTTACATCAATTGCCTCATTAAGTGAAGAAGCTAAAGATATAACAATAACTGTAAATGGTTTTTCTAAATCTGCTGCAATGACTGGATTAAGATTGGGATATACAGCATCTAATAAAACCATTGCTAAAGCAATGAGTTCTATACAGGGACATCTTATATCTCATCCAAGTTTAACAGCACAATACATAGCATATGGAGCCTTAAAAGATTGCTCAGCTGATATAGATAATATGGTTAAGACATATAAGTCTAGAAGAGACTTAATTACATCAAAATTAGACTCTATCGAAAATGTAGGATATGTAAATCCAAATGGCGCATTTTATGCATTTATAGACCTCTCTAAAGTATCTGAGAGATTTAAGTATAAAGATAGCTTTTCTATAGAATTTTGTAATCAATTTTTAGAAGAATATAAGGTTGCAGTTGTTCCTGGAATAGCATTTGGTATGGATAAATATATTCGTATATCTTATGCTTGCAGTGAAAATACGTTCTTATCTGGATTAGATAAACTAAAAGAGTTTGTATATAAAATAATGGCATAATAACAATTTAAATTAAATGATGGTTAATATCCCAAATGAGTATATAAGATTTTTATTTACTAACTCAACTAAAATATTAGATAAAAAACAAAAGAGCTACTGATTTAAAAATCAGTAGCTTTATTTTTTAATTAAAATATTAAATTAAGTAAAATATTGAATTAAAGTGCTAAGTTAATTTATTATAAT
>NZ_JBJOCA010000056.1:0-5374 GCF_045898275.1 Clostridioides sp. GD02404 | reverse complement strand
GGGATAATTATATTTACATATTTATGTTTCATATAGTAATATATTTTTTATAAGTCATATAAGTTTTAATAAAAAGTTTTTGAAAGTACAATAAATAAAATTTTGTTCCTTGTATTTTATTATCAAATTTACTACAAATTAAATTGTCTATTTTTATTTATAGAGTAGAATAAACTGTTTTTGTTAGGAATTTTGAAAATAGAATCAGACTAAAAAAATAAAGGAACTAATTTGTCTAACGTTTATTGGTGAAAAATAAATATATAGAAGTTATAATAAGTATATAAAAGTGTATGAGAGGTGTTATATGTTTGGTAAACAAAAAGAAAGTGTTAGATTTCTAGACTTTAATGATGTAGCAGAAAAATTTGGAGAGAAAAAGGCTGTTGCAATTTTTGATGCTATAGCTGGAAAAAAATCTAAAGAACATATTATCAAAGATATAGAAAAATTAGTAAAAAATGAAGTTTAGACATTTATAAGGTATATTGAGCTTGAGGGTAGCTCTTTATACCTTCTTTTTTATTATTTGAGAGTATTCTAATGTTTAATTTATTATAGAGATAATGTATTTAGATGCTTTTATATACATAGTGTAGAGCATTTAATAACAGTGTTTAGGTTTAGATGTGTGAATTTAGTTAATATTTTATTAATAATATAATTGAAAAATTATTAAGGTTTTTAATTTGAATTTTTACAACGAGATCTTAATAGTTATGTTTTTCAATTTAAATAAAAAACTTATTATTACAAGTATTAATTTATAACAATAAGTCTTTTATAGTTTAAAATTGTAATTAGTTTCAGAAAAATTGTTATTTACCATTGAATAATATATATTAAATGTTTTTTATAGATAAAAAACTAAATAGTTAGTTTATCTGACTCTCTAATGAATTTAGATTGGATTTTGGATCTTCATTATCTTTATTAAAGTATAATGACTTATTTAAACACTGTCTTGCCTCATCAAATCTTTTATTAGCCATAAGTATAACTCCTTTTAGATTGTATATGTCGCTCATCTTTTTTTTGTAATCAGAATCTATTTTATCTAAGTACTTTAAAGAGTTATTGATTGAATCAAAAGCATTATTTATCGCATCTGAAGAGCCAGGAAATCCATCAAAACGCATATAATTACATGCTTGTGCATAATATAGGTCTGAATTAGTAGGATTAAGAGAAATTGATTTTTTTAGTAGGGTTTCAACTTCTTTAATAGTTTCTAATTTGTAATCATCAAGTTTAAGTTGAGCGAGATACATACTATTGATAGCAAAGTCTTTTTTAAAACTTTCGTGTAATAATAGTTTGTATTTATTGTTTTCAATTACAAAATATCGATAAACTTTTAAAGAATCATTTCTTTTATAAAGTATATTTTTTATCTCAAAAGATTCTTCTAATTTAACTACATTTTTATACTTTTTTCCATCATAATTATATTTTTTTATAGTTTTTTCTTTACCTACTTTATAATTAATTACTCTCTTTGTATTAACTAAAATATCTTGAAATTCTTCAAAATTTTCTATACTAATTTTTTTCTTACTATCCTTACTTAATAAACTATATGCTGTTTCATAGTCACCAGAGTTCACTCTATCAATATATTGTTTTGCTACTTCACTAGCACTTTCTTTTGGGGAACATCCTACTACTGATATTACAATTGATAATGTTAAGAGTAAAGTTATGCCTTTAGTAATATTCATAATGCAATCACCTATAATTAAATTTTATTAATTATATTTTAGCATCAAACATTGAATAAGTCATTAGCTTTAAAGTACATAAAGTGAATAGTTTAGTAAAATTAAAAATCTAACTCTGATAGCCAACTCATCAGTTTATTTTCTCGGTATTTTGAATCATGATTATTAAATTTACCTAATTTAATTTCCCCAACAATCATACCATCAGACATAAATAGTACTCGTTCTGTTTTTATTGCTACTTTTACATCATGAGTTACAAGCATAATAGCTGTACCTAATTGATTAATATCTATAAGAATATCCATTATTTCATTTGTTAACTTGGAGTTAAGTGCACCTGTGGGCTCATCTCCAAATAAAATTTTCGGATTATTAATTAAAGCACGACATATAGAAGCTCTTTGAAGTTGACCTCCAGAGACTTGAGTAATATCTTTATCTTTTATTTCTAGAATGTTCATTTTTTCCATAAGTTTTGTTGCTTGTTCATTGATTATTTGACGATTTTTTTCTTTACTTAAGTAAGCAGAAATAATTATGTTATCAAATATATTTAAATTTTTAAGTAAATTACTTTGTTGAAATATAAATCCCATATTTTTTAATCGAAGTTTTGATAATGCTTCTTCTGACAGATTAGAAATCATTTCACCCGAAAATTTGACTGTACCAGAAGTTAATTTATCCATTCCACTTATGTTATGTAGTAGTGTTGATTTACCAGAGCCAGAAGAACCCATAATAGATATAAATTCACCATGTTGAATTGACAAATCTATTCCTTTCAAAACTTGTTGTACATTTCCTTTACCAATAGTATACTCTTTAATAATTTTTTTAGCTTCTACAATATTATTCATAACATACCCCTTATTCTATAATAGACATAATTTTTATTTTATTAATTGCTCTACTAATTACTATAATTGTAGTTAATACTGTGAGAATTAAAACTGATGGATAAAGCACATATACAATTAATGGATTTATTACAAACTGGAGATTTGAGATACCAGAAAGTAGTAATCCAGATATTTTTTGTCCAAGTGTATTTGCCATAATGACTCCTAAAACAGTTCCAATTATAAGTATCAATAAAGCTCTAGTAATGTATTGAATGCGTATATCTTTAGTAGAAAATCCTAAGCTAAACATAATTGCTGTTTGTGGCGTATCCTTAGCAATGAGCATTTTAAAGAACATCGCAGTAATTAGTGAAGAAATTGCAATAGATATAACAACAGCTAATTTTATAACAAGTCTTAATTGGCTGATAACAGAACCTAATGTTTGACTTGTATAATTATTCATATCAGTAATCTTAGCAGGGTAATAATTTATGCTGTACTGCTTTAATTTATCTGCTACATTGACACCAGGCTTTAAATTCAAATTTACAATATGCCATAGTATATTATCTTCACTAGATGGTAGCATAGCTTTTGCAGTCTTACCACCATAGGTAATGTCTTGATATATTCCACTAACAGTCAAAATCAACTCTTTATCTTTTAAGAAAATTGATAAATTATCTCCAATGCTTTTTTCTAGTTCATTTGCATTTATGACAGACAATGCAATTTCATTTTCTTTCATTGGTGCAGAACCTTTTACATATGTCAGTGGGAAAGTTCTAAAGTTTCCATTTTCTATTTTAATATTTTCTATTTTGCCATCTTTATTTTTTATTTTATATGAACTTGTTGTAAAGGATGCATACTTTTTAACATCATTGTCAACATTAATTTTTTCTAGTATAGAATTAAAAAGATGCTTAGTTTGTTTTGTTTGAGGCAAATCAATACGAATATCACTCTTGCCAGCACCCATATAAGTGATAAATTCAGATGATTTAATAGTATTTAAAAAATTAGTTGGTACAATCATAATAAAAATACAAATCATATATACAAAACAAAGCAATCCATAGACTGTAATTTTTTTTAACACTTCGTTTAATCCTAAAAGTATGTTAGTATTTGTTATTTTATTTTTGTGTATTTGAAAACTGAATCCATATTTTACAGAGTTAGTAGAACGGTTACCTCTTAATGCATTAACTACTGATATTTTTTTGAATTTTTTAAGTATAACTTTACAAAAGAATACAACACTTAAAAATACAAGAACTGAACCTATAAATGGAACGAGAATACTAAAAATGGTTTTGTCTATGGCTCCCATATAAATGTAAATATTTTTTGTAAAAAGAGGGCCTATAAATAATGAGAGTATGTAACCAAGAAAACTTGCAAAAGATGCAATTAACAAGTATTTTATTAAATATAAGTTTTGGATGTTACCATTTTTAATACCAATGGCCTTCATAACACCAATTTCTCGATAATCTTCTTCAATCGTTGTAATTAAAGTAAATCGTAAACATAAAATAGAAATTGTAATAAGAAGAATGCTAATTAAGATGATAATAGTAATTACAATCCCATCAGACAAAGAATTTAGTAATTTATAAATAGAATAAGTCACTGATGTACCTGTTTGAGGGAGCTTAGTTGATTGATATAACGTTTCAAACTCACTAATTTTATTTATATCATCTAATATAAATTCAATTAAATATTCGCTTTCTCCTATATTAGATTTTAACGTGTTCCAATCATTATCACTGATTAAAAAACGCTTTGAAGTAACAAGTGAAGGGTTCATTTGTGAGTCACGTATAAAATCTTTTATTGTAAATTCCATAAAGAAATTACCATTAATAATTTTTATAGTATCTCCAATTTTCAAATTGGATTGTTTCATATAATATACAGGGACACCTATTTCTCCATCTTTTATTTGCATTATTTGATTGTCCATATCTAATAAAAAATCAAATTTATCGTTTTGTTTTGTAAAACTATTTTCTAGTACACTATTAGCTTGATTTTCTACTTTATTTCCTAGAAAAATATTAGCTCCATTTACATTTAGAAGTTCGGAAGTTTGCTGTTTTTTTATATATGGAGTTTTAGCTGAGAACTTATCAATTTCTTTTTGTTGTAATTTCCCAGAATACATTTGGACATAATGTGGTGTATGAGATTTTTGAAACAAGGAAGTCATTGAATCAGTTAGCTCTACAATGATATTTATTGAACTAGATACTAGCATTGATGCAAGTAAAATAAAAATAAATAGAGTAATTGTTACTACTTTATTTCGTGTTAAATCCTTTAATAATATTCTTTTTAGCATAAATAATCCTCATTTCTTAAAAATTTTGTATTAAATATTTTAGAATTTTTTCATTAGCTATATAAACATAAATACCAAACTGACCGTCGGTCTATAATGATAATATTATAATATCATTAGTTTGTCAAGTCATTTAAAAAGTAAAATATATACATCTTATGATAAAGTGCGTAGAGAGGATTTAGCATAGATAGAGTAGTAAAAATTTTAAAAAGAGAATAATTAATACAAATTATTTTTAGGTTTTTATTAATCATTAATTTTTTATATTAATTAAGGATGTAAAAAATTATCGATTATTTTTATATATTAATATTTATTGAAAAAGATTTGTTAAAAGTAGTGATATCATATATAAATTACTATTTTTTAGATGAATTATGAAGAAGAATAATTAAATTAATAAATATAAAGATATTTTTTGATTATTATTAATTAAAAATTTAATT
>NZ_JBJOCA010000055.1:0-5436 GCF_045898275.1 Clostridioides sp. GD02404 | reverse complement strand
TACTTGATACTGTCCATACTAATTGAAGTATTGAACAAAATATATCTGTATATAGCATCTATCTAATTATTAATAAGTACTATTAGTGCTATATTTTTCAATATATGCGTCAAACTATTTCTTTAATCAAATTATTTAGTTACAATTGTTTAGTTACACTAGAAAGATAGATATTAATAAGTAACTTGTTGAAAGTAGATACTAAACGTATGAAAAGCTTATAAACTACTTCATCAAGTTTATATAGATGAGTATTGCTAAGTTGTAAATTAGAAGTATTTGAAACTTAAGTATATAATTATGTATTGAATAAAAATAAAAGAGCCTAGAGACACTCATAAGTTATAAATAATAATAAAAAAGTAGGCAGCTTGAAAAGATTAGATTAAAAAAATATCTTAAATTTTTCTATATCTATTGATGTTACTGACATATAACTGACAAGATAGGTTTGAAATGGTACCTACTTGGGGTATGAAATGATTGAAATTGCTAGTAGATAGTAAAGTATGGCATAAAATACTTACTTTTATGCCAAAATTACTGACAACACAAAAAACCTCGTAAGCATTGAAATAACTAATGTTCAGAGGTTTTATCTTTGAAATTAAATTTTATCTATTTAATATCTGTTTTCTGTTTTGTTTTGAAACATTTTAACACTTCTCATAGAATCTTTTGTAGTTTTTACTACATCAACAATAACTCTTATCTCATATTCATTACAATCGCTTATAACTTCTTGCAATTCTTTTTCAAAAACAACTTTAGAGTCTAAGATTGTATCACACAACAGTTCATCTATTGAAACATGTAAAGTATTAGCAATCGAAATGAGAGTAGGCAGACTGACACTAGAACCACCTCGTTCAATGTTACTCATGTGTTGTGGAGTTATATTTACCAATTCAGATAAAGTATCTTGTGTAAGTCTTTTCTTTATTCTAGCAATTTTTATCCGTTGTCCAATCGCCCTAAAATCTAAATCCATTTTTTGCTTATTCCTTTCGTTACTATTTTTGTATATTGTAACCTTTTAGAAATTGTATTATAATAAATTCACTAAAATAATATCTGTTATATCTTTCATTTGAAAGAAATAAAAAATGTTATTTTTAATAATTATACGAAGAAAGGAATTAAGAAATGCAAAAGATACCACAAGCAGAGTTCAAAGTTATGAGGTTTATTTGGAATAAGAACGATATAGTGACATCTAAAGAGCTTATTGAAGCTATGGAGCTTAGTTGTAACTGGAAACCAACAACTACATTAACTCTACTTTCAAGACTAGTAAATAAGCGTTTCTTAGCGTCTCATCGAATAAAAAGAATAACACATTATACAATACTTATAACAGACAAAGAGTATAAAATATTTGCAACAAAAAGATTTTTAGAAGAGATACATTCTAATTCACTAGAGAGCTTAAGAGAATCTTTAATAGATATTCAAAAAAATAGAGCAACTTAATAAGTTTTAATACTTTAAAATCATTCATTCTATAATTGTAGTACATAGAATTGTCGTTTTGTAAAATTCATAAAAAAGTATAAAAAACACATCCATTTCCACATCAATAAAAAAAATTCGTCTGCATGTAAAAATAGCTATAGTAATGTGTACATGCGTTCTATAATTATAGAGTTATTTGAATGTAGATTATGTTTAATATAATATGTTTATCAGCTTGAAAGTGTTGAAATAGGGGGGTATTGTAGGTAATAGAGGGTGAGTATAAAATTTATTTTTTCTAAGTTCTTTCACTTCTACATTACAAAAAAAGCATAGAAATAGTAGGTTCAAAGTACCCCTTAATATATGACTTATAGAAGTGATTTTTTTGTTTTCTAATAATGATTTAAGCCTATAAAATAAGGTTAATAGTTAGTTTTACATTCAATTTCGTTAATAGGGGTAGAGGGATGATAGATAGAGTAAACTTGTATAAAAAAATAGAGTTAGATTCCAGTAATTTCAATTTATTCAAACTGAAAAAGAACTATAGTGAATATATAGATTATGAAACGGCAGAAGTAAAAAAAGAAATTATATCATATAGTTACTATCTGAATGGTATTAGATTCTTATATGCAATAAAGTCTAAAAAGATATATTTGTATGGCAGACTGATAATGCTATTGAAAGACTCTAATCATGTATATAACTTAGATGATGTATACTTACAAAGAGAAGAAATAAGAGTGAAAGCTAATAGTAAACTTAAAGAGCTATTCAATGCTGATTTAGATATATTAGATTTTAGTGTTTCTAGTGTAGAAGTTAATTTTAATATTTATAATGTAGATGCAAATTTATACATAGAGCTATTTAATCAAGTAATTAAAGATAGACAAGACAAAAGATATATAAACTATGTAGACACTAATAAACTTGCTACAAATACAAGTGTCTATATAAAGTCAAAGCATAACTTTAAGAATAATAGAAATAAAACATATACACTAAATTTTTATAATAAGCTAGACCAATTATATAATCTAAGGGTGAAAGCAAATGAAGCTAGAGGTAATAGAATAAACATATCTGAGAAGGATTTAAAACTAGCAGAGAACACTTTGAGATTAGAGGTTAAGTGTGGCACATATGAACTGACTAAGTATGGTAAAGACTTTAGAACTTACTTCAATGACATATTTTTATGTAGAGATATAGTTCTAACTAAGTACAAGCGATTCATCTGCAATACTAGATTAGATTTTTATGATTATTTTGCAACTAAAAAAATAGTGCAAGAAACAAATAAACTAAAGACTAATAGTAAAAAGAAGCTATTGCAATACTTAGAATTGAGATATGCTAAAAAGAAAAAGTATAGCAAAGAAGAATTAAAGAAATATTTCAAGATGCTAGAAGTTTTAAATGTAGCCCCTGCACTCATTCCTACTTTTCACAAAACAAACAAATTAGAGAGTCCAATAAAACTGCTAGACAAAAAAATAGAAAATTTGTGATTACATATAACAATAAAATCCTATTCAATATTAATTAAATAGGATTTTTATTATAGAATTATATTGTCTAATGGCACAATTTAAATAAATTTGTTTATATAATTACGTTTTTGTAAAATATTTAATATACATAGTTATAGGAGGGATATAACTATGAAGGATAATATTCAAGTTAAAATAATTTATGGTAAAAATTCTAGTGATTTAGAAAATAATTTAAATAAATTTTTAAACTCAATTAAAGGGTGTTTTGTAATAGTTAATATTTTTTATGTTGGAACTAAGTGTAGTTGTGGTAATGAAAGTGTTATTGTACAATATAAAATTTGTTAAGTATATTAAAATAGCTTATAAAAAGCACTTAGCTGAACTAAGTGCTTTTTTTATATTTCTTTTCCTGTAACTATATTTGTATAGATATAATTATATAAACTCGCATGTCTTAATTCATCTGATAATATGCTAAAAATTTTGTCTCTATAATAATCATTAGGAAGTCCACTCATTATTTCTCTATATTTTACAACGGCATTTAATTCTCCATTAATAGCATCTTCTATACCTACTCTAAAGTTTATTGGTGGTTCAAATTCTTCTTCAACTGGCATTACTTTTTGACCTGTAAGTTGCTGATAGATTTGTCTAAACATCATATTGTGTCTAAGTTCATCATCCCTAATACCTTCAATAGTAGTCTTAATTTTTTCAAATTGTCTATCTGATAAATCATTTCTAGGTATATTATCTATTAGCCATTGATAGTATTGTGAGTCTCTTTTTTCTGATTCAATAGAATCTCTTATTAAATCTATAGAATTTTGTAATTGCAAAGGGTTTGGGTATATCCATTCATATTGCATTTAAGAACCTCCTTTAATTTTTTTATAGATTATTCTTATACAGAATATGAATATTTTACAAAATATGTAACTATTTATATTATTTTTACTTTTATGTATAGCAATAAAGTAATTTCGATAATTTAAAGGACGTGTATAATTAGAATAGAATACATATGTAATACACATATATTCAGATATATTTAAGAGGTGAAATACTATGAACTGGAATGATTTAAAAAAATGTGATATTAGTGATATTGTGGGATACATAAATGAGAAATTAATTGAATATAAAAGTCTTAAAAAGGTTTCAGATAAATTAGAGATTAATGAAAGTACGATAAGAAAATATTTAAATAGCAAGGGATACAGAAGAAAAGAAAACAAATTCGTACTTTTAGAATACACATGTAATCCCCGAAGTAATACAGTTGAAAATAAAGAAAAATCTTCAATTAGTAAGCAAGATGATATAAGTAATACAGATGTAATATCAACTCCAAAATTAAAAGAAAATATGCTTTATATATCACAAGAA
Source organism: Clostridioides sp. GD02404 (assembly GCF_045898275.1). NCBI lineage: Bacteria > Bacillati > Bacillota > Clostridia > Peptostreptococcales > Peptostreptococcaceae > Clostridioides > Clostridioides sp. GD02404. The sequence goes on along the minus strand of NZ_JBJOCA010000055.1, from coordinate 1,081 downwards.
TCAGAAACTTTGAAAGAAATGATAGAGTGGTTTAAAATCAATAAAACTGATAGCTCAAATTCAGAGGTTATTGAATTAAGAGAAGGAATAAATATAAATTTACCTGAAGCACCAATTAAAAGAACTACTATTAGAATTAATGAAAAAATATGGGATGAATTTAATATTCTAGTTGAAGAAAATAAACCATATGATAAGCATGATTTAATGGGACAAGCATTAAAAGAGTTTATTGATAGATATAAAAAATAAAACTATTAAGAAAAAAATATATAAATATAGAAAATTTTACTAGTAAAATTTAATAAGTAGAATTATAATTAACTTATATTAAAAAATTGAATACAAAAAAAGACTACTATCTCAATAAGGTTTGGCGACCTTATATGAGTTAATACCAACTATCTAGCCATAGTAAGTAAATAGTAATCTTTTAACTATAATTTAAAATACTAAATGTTTTGGAAGAACATAAAGTATATAAAATATAGCTGTTATCTTCTTAGATATACATAAATTATAAGAGATGCAAGAAAAAAAATCAAGATGATAACAATAAAAGATAAAAATTACGGACTTGTTCAGATGGTTGGACAAGTCTTTTTGAGTGTAGAAATACACAAAAGTTTTATAAGGAAGTGTGTTTGACTTAGAGCAAACCGAATGGCTCGACAGAGTACAGGGGTAGCCGACTAAACACTTGGTATTAGCCAACTGCATATACATATATCTAGTACTATATGGAAGGGCAGAGAGTAGTGACTCGATACTACAACGAACAAAAGCGAGGGTGGAGCTTCTTTGTGGAGCATCTATATATCTTGTTATTGGGGGAAGCGATAGAGAGCATTAAGTTGCAAAAGAATAGATGCTATGACTGTACTAGTCCTAAAATGCCGACATACTGGGCAAAAAGGAAGTTATCCTACACTTGTTTGTAGGGTAACTATGTCCAATTTTAGCCTCTTCCTAGGCAATCATGTCAAGTACTTCTGATATAAAAAGTTTCTAGGTTTGAAAGAAGTGTTTTGGACATAGTTATATATACTTACTTAGTTTTAGTTATAGAATAGTGCTATTA
>NZ_JBJOCA010000054.1:0-5739 GCF_045898275.1 Clostridioides sp. GD02404 | reverse complement strand
ATATGTGTGTTTTGATGATAATTTAAATATAGTATATTGCTAAAAAATAAAAAAAGATGTTTTAAATTTTAATTTAAAACACCTTTCTTATATTAAAATGTCCTATTTCCTACTGAATATAATTAAACCTATTTATTCTCAATCAAATAACAATTATTTAGTATTAAATATTGTCCTTCCTCAACTGTTATATATCTGTTTCCTGAGAAAACATCATTAGTAACTATTCCATCCACATCACCCAAGCTATCATCTCTAACTTCATAATATGCATCAGAAGAATTTGAAACTATAGTATATTCTCCAGCAGGAATTTCTAGTCCAATTTTGTACATACCATTTCCAAACTTACCATTCTTGGCCTTTTGAACTTTAGCATACTTGGCTAATATCATTGTTGAATCCTCAATTTTAATATACTGCCCATTCTCTAAAGTTATATATCTAGTTCCACTAAAAATATCATTTGAGAGTATACTATCAGCATTTCCTGTACTATCACTTGTAACTTCATAATAAGAAGCATAACTTCCTGAATTTGAAGTTATTAAGTATTCCCCTGCTGATATATCTTTTCCAACCTTATACATACCAGCTTTTATAGTCTTTGTAGTCGGCTTAGCATCATCTTTTATAATTCCAGTATTAATATCTCCAAGTCCATTTGTTACATTTAGACATTGTTGAATTATAGTTGAATTTATATACCCTATAGAAGTTATCTTTTTAGCATTCTTTAAGACGCTTTTATTACTGCCATTATCAACTAATACCATTGGACTATTTTTTGATAAAGATGAACCTACAAGAGCATTTGTTAATTCATATGCTCCAGCTATATAAAAATCTTTAGCATCTTTGTAAAATTTATCTATTATTGCTTTATTAGTTTCAAAGCGAGTACTTCCTCCCAATCTAGTAGATTTAGTCTTGTTTACTAAAGTAGTACTCATTGAAGATGTTCCACCTATTACATAAGATTTTAAGCCATTAGTTGAAAAAGGTATACTTCGCCCATTAGTAAGAATTATTGGTGTACTATCTCTTGTAGCTACAGATGCAATACTTATAGCATCAGCTTCTCCTTTATATGCATTTGTTAACATTACAGTGTCAACTTTTTTTATTGAGTTTATTTCTTTCGCAACATTATAACTTGTTTTTATTCTGTCACTTCCCTGAATTCTTACAACTTTTATATTTTTAGCTTTTAATGAATTTTCTACAGCTGTACTTATAGAATATGTTCCTCCAATTATATAAACTTTTGATACATTTTTTAATCTTGCAGATGTCTCAGTTGGTATAGTATTTTTTTCAGTTAATAATATAGGTGCATTTAAAGCTCCCGCTAATCCACTTGCACTTAGACCATCTGCTATAGAATTATTAGTATTAATTAGTATAGCAGTCTTATATGCATTTTCATCTGCTACATTACCTGCAATTTCATACTTATTATTTCCTTGTATCTTCTCTACAGATGATATTGCATTTACTAGTTGAATATTTGCAAATGCAAAAGAAATACTCAAAGTCAATGTTAACATTCTTTTACAGAATTTCATAATAAAATTATCCCCCTCATAATAAATTTTTAATATATGAATACATTCTCTTAATTAGGTTATGTACTTAACAAACTTATGTAAAATCGTAAACTACATTAGATTGTATTACTAATAATCACCAATGTAATTATTCATATAAATATAATTGTATTTACATTTATATTAAAAATCAACTAGATTTATATAAATACTTATAATTTTATTTTTATTCTTAATATTTTTTTTATTATGTTATTTTAATAGATTTATTTTTCTTTTTTAAGTATATAGATATATTTCTCAAAATATTCTATTTCTATTATAGTTACACATATTTTATTTGGCTAAAGTATTATTTAAATTTAGAATTTTCTATTTTATATTAAAAACATATTTTACAGGTATAGTTTTATAAGTTTTAACTAAATTTCATTTTATATTACGAACTATATATTTTTTTCCTAATCAAATTTAAATAAGTTTTTCACAAAAAATATGCTTTTATTATATTTTTTAGAAATTTATAAATGGAAATATATACAGATTAAATTAAGTAGAAATTTTAGTATATTTAAATAGCTGATAAATCAGAGAAGATTAATATACAAATTTATCTTGAAAAAGCAAATTAAAATAAATTTTATATTTAATAACTACAAATGAGATACATCTAAGAAGATTAACATAGGTATGATAATTTATCTGTTAGGTTGAAGATATATTACTATTATATAAATATTTTATTAAAAACAAAAAAATATAATGCTAAATCTTTAAATAATATAAGAATAGAGTAGATATAACTACTCTATTCTTATATTGCTTGATTATTATAATAGTTTATAAAGTAAAGTATTATTTCATATTTAAGCTTGATAACTAACTCTTCTTATTGATAGGCTAACAATCTTGAATAAAAATAGTCCTGCAACTAAATTTATTAAAACAGCTGGTAATACTACTGCTAAAAATAAAGCTGTAAATGAAGCACCTGGAAGACCAACTATAGCTTGAGCTGCTAATAAGAAAATTGTTCCACTTACAAGTGTTCCTATTGGCATTATGATTGTAACTACTATAGTATCTTGCGCCTTTTTAGCTAATCTTTTTATAAAAGGCATTTTATAACTAATGTTCATTAATAAAAATACTACATTTGCTGTAAGAGTTTTATCTATTACATTAGGAATTTGACCTCCTGGAAAACTTGATGTAAGAGCTGTAAATATTCCTGTTACTATACCTGCTATTAAACAAGTTTTATAATCATCTCTATTTAAAACTAATATTACAAATAACATTGCTAGTGGTATATCTGGTTTCATTGGTAGTCCTATAGCTGGTGTAATTTGATGTATCAATAATCCCATTGCTAAAAGTATTGCATTTAAAGTTAATTTTTTTGTATTTGTTTTCATTTTCGTATTTCCTCCTGTTTTTTTAATTTTCAATTTATTTTTTTGCCAATTTATTATATCATCATCTTTAACACTGGAAATTCATAACATCTTTTTCACCACCTTCTATATTTAAATTTTTCAGTAAAATAAAAAACTCCGTCCTAAACTAATAGGACGGAGATTATCCGCGTTGCCACCTAAATTATATAAAAACTAATACAAAATTTAATTTTTATATATCTCATTATCAGGTACTTACATACCTTATTCGCTATAACGTGCGACTGACGATAAAGTCTACTCTCAAAACTATGATTTCAATTTACTCCTCTAAGGGCCATTCATTAAATTTTTTCTTGCTAAGATTCCACCATCCTCAGCTCTCTATAATGAACCTAAACTTAACTACTCTTCCTTTTCATAGGATTTAACTTACTTTATTAAATTTTGTCGTTGAAATAATAATATTATTTTTTCTAAAAAATGTCAATATGTTTTTATAAATTTCAAAATATATTTTTCCTAAAAAATAGTAAAATAAGATTATGTATTTCTTTTTATATCCAAAATCCTGTGAATAATTCCTTTGATAATCTGTTTTTTTTGCTCTAATTCTTTCTCTGTTAATTCAGTTAGTGAGTCTTGATGTAATATTGCAAATGATGAATAAAGAACAGCATTTGCAAGCTCTAAATCCGTTTCAATTGCACAACTCCCAATCTCACCTTTATCACGCATATAGTTTATATATTTTGCTATATGAGGAACTAAACTTTTTAAAGTTAATTGATTAAGTGCAATTTGCATACTCCAATGAAATTTACCTAATTTAAATGTCTTATACTTTAAAAGAGTTTTTTGTAATAACTCAAATACCACATCGATTTTCAGATTATTTGGTATACAATCATCATATAAAACATCAGAAAAACTTTTTTCATACTGAGCTAGAAATAATTTTATAACTTCATTGAATATTTCATCTTTTGATTTAAAATAGTGATAAAACATACCAACTTCACCACCAACACTATCTAAAATCATTCTTATAGAAGTATTTTCATACCCATATTCTAAAAACAAATTAAGTGCATTCCCAATAAGTTCATCTCGTTTACCACCATTTAATATTCGTTTTCGTGCCATTTTTGTATCTCCTTTTAAACAGAATATCATTCTGCTTAAATTATATCATGCTATAAAATAAACATCAATAATTAGCAAAATGCTATTCTTTAAATTACTATCTAATGAAGAACAAAATCATAACAATATACTTCCAACTAAACTATAAAATAGTTATTCATAAAAAAACTTAAAATAAGATGAAAAGCAATATTGTATATAATACAATAAAATCATATAATACAACTATGTAATTTTTATTATTGTATTTAATAAAATTTCTTCTTCTTTCTTCTAATAAATATTATCCCAATTAAAACTATAACAATAAATACAACTATTACTGAAAGTATCAATTTTGAAAGAATATTATATCTTCCTATGCTTTGACTTTTATGTTTATCTAAATTTCTATGTCCATAATTTTTAGTTCTTATAGTTCTTTTCTTCAAATTAACTCTACTTTTTCTAGATTTACTACGTTTATGCTTACTTTTAGATTTAATAGTTTTAAATCTAGTATTATTAGATTTATAATTTTCTTGTGCTGAAGAAATGTATACACTAGAATCAATAATAGCTTCAGCCTCAACTTGCAATGGATTTATAGTGCTGATTATAAGCAAAAAAGATATAGCTATTCCAATCAATGTTTTCTTTTTTTTCATATTTTCCCCCTCATAAAAATCTTATATCTAGTTTATTATAATATATATAAAACTAAAAATTACAAAATTTTTCAAATTTCTTATATCTTTTCTTATCTTTAATATTATTTTTATCCTATCAACTTTCTTTTTTATTAAAATTTTCTAAATCAATCTCAATTTATGGCACCTAAAATATAAATCATAAGTTAAATCTATTTTCAATTAAATCTTCGATTTACAATTAAAAAGACCTAGTTAATTTATTATATTTAATATTATAATAAGTTTTTTTACAAAAGAAAAAGAATCCTATGAATAGGATTCTTTTTCTGAAATTTATTAGTATATTTAAAGCTTACTAGTATCCAATTATGATAAACTTAAACATTCTTCTATATATTGACTATATACATATCCAGAATATTTTTTTCCATTTCTATCAATATTAACCCTTGCCCATTTGTCAACACTATAACATACTTCAACTTTAAAACCATCAGGAATTGTAGTTATAATTCTAGAGTCTAATGTTCTATCATTTCTAAGTTCTAGACTTAAGCCATTCGTTCTTATATTTCCTACATAATTCTTTTTTCTATTTTTTACTATACCATTACTATTGCTTTTAGCATTACTTAATTTTTCCAAATATTTATAAAGTAACCAACCTTTGTCATAATTACTTTCAACTTCTGCCCATATTCCATCGACACATTTTAACTTAACAATTTTACCTTCTGGTATACTTTTCAACTTCATACTATTTATGTCTGGTCTTTCTCTTAAATTTAATTTAATTTTAGTCTTAAAATTGATGCTAGATTCGCCAAAACTTTTCAACATTAATTCAGATATCATCTTAAGCCCTCCTCTTGCCAAATATTAAGTTATTAAAAATATATAACTTTAAAAAATACTTTCAACAAAAAGAATTATTATCTTTTTGGCAACTGGCTGACATGACCTTTATTATATAAAGATTTTAGTCCCTATAGCTTTGCGTCATTAGATTTA
>NZ_JBJOCA010000053.1:0-6482 GCF_045898275.1 Clostridioides sp. GD02404 | reverse complement strand
CTTTGAAGTTAATTTGTCATATCCTAATTCAGATATATCTGTATCTAATCTTTGAGCTAAATATCTACCCATAGAATAAGAACCACCTAAAACTTTAAATGCGTTTAATCCAAATCTATAAGATTCATCTTTAACATATATTCCGTTTACTCCTAGTGATTTTGCTAAGTTATCTAATTTAACTAAAGGAGTTTTTTCATATTGTGGAAAGCTCTCATGGAAAGCTTTAGCCTTTGCAATTTCTTCATCTTTTAAAAATTCAATCCCTTTTTCTTTTTCCTCAGATTTAGGTAGATTATTTAATTTCCATTTTATTTCTCTCATTTATTTTATATTCCCCTTTCAAATTTTTCGGTGTCATTTTAAGTTTTTATCTTTGTGTCTTCTAGTAAAGCAATTACTATGCCAATATTATTTATTCTAAAAATATTTTTTTTATGTTGGAATTACATACTTTTATAAGATTTCTTTAACTTTTATAAATTTTGAATGTGAAAAATAAGATTTATAAAAGAAAAAATTCTCATATTGGGAAATTTTTATCAATACGAGAATTATCAATTCGAGAAACCGTTTCTTTGTTTTAATTTTTCCTTTATTATGTCTTGTTCTTTATATGTCTATCATTTTGCTAGATATATTACTGTATTTTATTTTCTATAAATATATGGTTATAACCTTCTATAATTTTATATTTTGATTGTTTATGTTACTACTATTCTTCTTCCAATTTTCTATATAATGTAGCCAAACCTATGCCTAAGTCTTTTGCTATTTTTTTCTTTGTCTTTGTATCTCTTCCATACTTATTCAACAACTTACTTATGTAAGTCAACTCTAATTCTTTAATTGAGAGTATCCTTTCTTGATTTTCTACTATCCCTTCAACTATATCATTTTCAAACGTTATACCTGTACTCTTACATACATTTCCATTAATATTATAATAGTTCAAAATATCTAATGGAAGCATATCTTTATATATTATTCCATCATCTCCAACTAAATTCATCATATACTCAACTGCATTTTCCAGTTCCCTTATATTTCCCGGCCAATTATAGTTAATCAACATATTCATAACATTTTCTTCTATTTTATTCAATTGAATACCTAATTCTAAAGAATATTTAGAAGCAAATTTCATCATTATTGCTTCAATATCATCTTTTCTTTCCCTAAGGGGTGGCAAATTTATAGGAATTACATTTAGTCTATAGTATAAATCATCCCTAAATTTACCTTCATTTACTAGTTTCAGTAAATTTTTATTTGTAGCTGCAATTACTCTTATATCTAAATCAATAAGCTTATTTGACCCAATTCTTGCAAATTTTCTTTCCTGTAAGACTCTAAGTAGCTTTGCTTGCAAAGGCATGGACAAATCGCCCATTTCATCAAGAAATATAACACCTTCATTTGCAAGTTCAAATTTACCTACCTTACCACCACTACTAGCTCCACTAAATGCTCCCTTTATATATCCAAACAATTCACTTTCAAGAAGGTTTTCTGGAATAGCAGCACAGTTTATAGCAATAAATGGCTTATTCCATCTGCTACCTTCTGCATGTATAGCTCTAGCAATTAGTTCTTTACCTGTACCACTTTCACCAGTTATAAGGACAGTCGAATTTGATTTTGCTAATTTCTTAGTTCTCTCTTTAACTTTCACCATAGCTTCTGAATTTCCAATTATAGACTCTATATCACTATTTCCCCATCCACTATTTACCTTTCCATGTCCTTTATGGTTGATATATGTCTTGTCAAATATTATTATTTTGTCATATTGATTTATATATGGATATACAGGAATTATTTTGGCATTTATATTATAAATTTTGTTATCAATATCAATTTCTAGCAATTCATGTCCATTTGAGGATGATTCAACTGATACTATATTCACTATATTTTCGATTATATTTTTCTCAATATCTAATTTTTTTAGAGCTATGTTGTTTATATAGGATATTTTGCTATTTATATCCAGTATTATAACGCCTTTTTCAACATTTTCAATTATTTCTATCATCATATTCATTTTTCTGCTACTATTTTTTGACGCTTCATGTTCTTCTATCTTCATGGAAATTAAATCGCATATATGATTGATAAATTTTAAATAATTATCTATTTTTGCACTTATTTCTACTTTTTTAGTTTTATCTGTACTAATAGCACCAATTACCCCTATAGTACGATTATTATATTTTATTGGAACTGCTATTATTACTTTATTTAGGCATTTCATGTAATGGGAACATTCTATACAAAGCTGATTATCACATATATCCAATACGACTAATTCCTGACCTGTCTGTATAACTTTATCATAAATAAAACCCTCAGTAACAACGCTTTCATTTATCTTTGATTTATATAGACCTGTGCCACTAATCCTTATCAATCTGTCATCAACTATTTCAATATCTACATCTAATACACTAGCTACTGTTTCAGTGTATTTTATCATTTCTTGTTGAAATTCTTTTAATTTACTTAACATAGTTTCCCCCATTATAATTTAATTTACCAAATTATCAGTTTAGCTATATTTTAACATATAGTCAATTTTTAAAATATATATAAAACACAAAAAAGCCTTCCTCTTGTAACAGATATATTTTTGGCACAAAATATACATTACATGAGAAAAGCTCAATAGTTAAATATTTAGATAGATTTTTATATAGACTTTTTAATATAAACTTTTTTATTTTAATTGTAGACTTTTTTATTAGTTTTTAATTTTCATTAGTTTTGTTATCATTGTTATTGTTATAATACTGCCATTGCTTCAATTTCTAAAACTGCATCTTTTGGTAATTGAGCAACTTGTACACATGATCTTGCTGGTGGATTTTCTTTAAAATATGTAGCATACACTTCATTAATATCATTAAAATCGTTTAAATCTTTTACGAATACTGTAGTCTTAAATATTTTATCCATACTTGTACCAGCTTGCTCTAATATTGCTTTTACATTATCTAAAGAAGCTTTTGTTGCTTCTTTTGGGTCAGATACTAACTCACCAGTTTTCATATCTATTGGAAGTTGACCTGATGTAGAAACTATATTTCCAACTTGTATTGCTTGAGAATATGGTCCAATTGCTCCTGGAGCTTTCTCTGTAGCTATTACTACTTTTGACATAACTTCACCTCCTATTATTAGGTTATATTTACAGGAAAATAAAATTTCCTAAACACCAATATCAATATGAACCTTTAGATTAAATTTCAAATCTAAAACTTCAAATAATCAATACTCAGATGATTATATTTATTTGTGTTCATGTTAACTTTTATTAAAGCAATTAACATGCCAAACTTTACCTATATATAAAATTTTGTGAAGTCATTCAAACTAGTAACATCTAAATATTTTTGTAAGAAAATGTTTCAAAATTACTTTTTCCTAATGTCAATTTTTTTCTCATATCTAGAATTTTACCAACTTGAGAATTCTTGTTTTGAGAATTTATAGATTAAAACTGACTTCTTAATCTCAAATCATCAAGTTATTATGTATGAAAGGACTATAGTTGACAATCCAACTACTATAAATAATAAAACCTTTACCCAAACCTTATTTACTCTAGTTATCATAGAGCCTATTGAAAATATAATAGCCAAATATAATAGTAACCAAAAAATTATCAATACCCATCACCATTGCTGAGAACTTACAGGTTTCTCTTTTAATAATCTTACTTCACAACATTACCCCTCTCATAATAAGTTCATAATCTATGATTAAATTATTATGTTGATTATCTCCCAGCAACTTTCTCCTTTCCTATTTTTTAAATCTTTTATAGAATTGTATCATGTCTAAGTGAATTTTCATACTATTAAGTCTTTTTTCTAATAAAGCATTAGCTCTCATTCTATGCCCAATAATGTAAGATTGTAGTTATTTTATTGATTTCAATAAATTTATTTAATATACTGATATTAATTATTCTTATATGAAATTATTATTTATTAGGGGGATTTTTTAATATGGGTAAAAGTGAATTAACAGCAGAAACAACAGAGGAAATGTTAAAAGTATTAAGTGGTAAAGATTATAATATTGCTTGTGATTTACATGAACTTGGCAAATCATTAGATTGCAAAATTGAGCCAAAGACAGGGGCTCGTTCTTACAAAATAGTATATTCAACTAAAAAACCAAAACGTAGCTTATTTACTATTGAATGTAACGAAAAAAAATGGAGAGTTAAAGCAAATCTTTTTCATCTAAATTCATATAAAAATTCTGTAGAGGAATGCTCTAAAACTATTAAGGAGAGTATCACTAAAACTCGAACTTGTAAAAAATGTAATTCAAAGTGTATTGGTGGTTCTTCATTTGAATTGGATGGAAAGTCTTACTTAACTTGTATAGGAAGTGGTCATTATTTTGCAAATATGGAAGATACTGATTGGAAAAGTCTAGAAGAATTAATTACTAAAGAAAATAACATCATGCAAGAATCTGTATAATTTTTTATAGTGATTATTAAAATATACGAGTGGCACTAGGTATTTAAATAAGTATTGTAAATAAAAGACAGATTAAAATTAATCTGTCCTTTATTATATACAAACATACTATACCAACTTGCCCATTTCATATGCCTCTTTCATTGACTCGCTTCCCTTAATCTCTCCTACATGCCAAACTCCTACACCATATACTATACCTTTTTCCTTAGACCCATTTAAACATGATGTAAACCCTCTAAATCCTTCTATTGTTCTTTCCATATCATCCACATTTTTATCTGCTGCTGCAACAATAAAATAGAAATCTTTATCACAAATTTCAGTATATCCAGAACAAGTTCTATCAATCATAGTTTTCATTTGTCCATTCATAGTATAAAAATAAACTGGAGTTGCCAAAACAATCACATCTGCTTTAATCATTTTTTCAAGAATTTCTCCCATATCATCCTTCTGTGGACAACTTGCTCCTTTTTCATAACATGCACCACATCCAGTACAATAGTTAACATCTTTATCTTTTAGAAATATCTTCTCTACTTTATTTTTTGATTCTAATGCCCCTTGCATAAATTGGTCACACAATAAATCAGAATTTCCACCTTTTCTAGGGCTTGCAGACACTATTAATACATTTTTACTCATAATATACTTCCTCCACTTATTTATTCATACTGTTTTCTAATGTCTTTTCTTTTTCAACAAGACCTTCTTCATATCTATCAATCTTAAAATTTAATCGTTCCAAAGTTTTTTGCATTTCTTCCATTCTTTTAGCTAATTGATTTCTCTGTTCTATTAAAAGTTCTTTTCTCGCTTGAATAGTACTATTTCCCTGTTGAAACATAGCCACATATTCAATCAGTGTCTCAATAGAAAGGCCTGCACTTCTCATACATTTTATAAAATTAACCCACTCGCAATCTTTTTCTGTAAAAGACCTAATCCCACTTTTATTTCTACCTACAGGTGGTATCAGACCAATTCGCTCATAGTATCGTAAAGTATCTGCTGAAAGCTCGTATTTTTTGCTAACTTCTGAAATCGTCATACATATATACCTCTCTCTTGATATTGTATAGATTAAAATATCATTAAATAACTTAAATAATATTCTATCGAAATTGCTTATTCTGTTTATCTATATTTAGTAAATTATCAAAACTATTTGCCCTATTTATCTACACATAATTATTTTTCAAAATTATTTATCCTGTTTATTTATATCTATTAATTATTTTTCAAAGATTTCTGCCACATTCTTTAAGGCATCTATAATTTTAATATGTTGTGGGCAACTTTCCTCACATTGTTTACATCCAATACAATCTGATGCTTTACCATAAGTCTTAGTATAGTTATTATAGTAAACCATCTGTGTCGAAAATCCAGCATTAAGAGCTTGTTTTTCTGAATTGTACAATGCAAAGTAGTTTGGAATAGCAATATTCTTTGGACATCCCTCTACACAATATTGACATGCAGTACATGGAACTGCAATTGATTCATTAATAATTTCTACAGCTTCATCTATAACATCGTATTCATCTTTTGTGAATGGTTTGAAGTCTTGCATATACCCTGTATTGTCTAATAATTGTTCCATATTTGACATTCCACTTAAGACCATCATTACATTGTCTTTACTTGCTGCAAAACGGATTGCCCAAGATGGTATTGACATATCTGAATTATAGTCATGGAATAACTTCTCTGCTTTTTCTGGTATTTTGGCAAGTGTACCACCTTTTACTGGTTCCATAACAATCACAGGTTTATTGTGTTTCTCTGCTATCTCATAGCATTTTCTAGACTGTATGCTTTCATTGTCCCAGTCTATATAGTTAATCTGTAATTGCACAAAATCTACTTCTGGATGCTCAGTCAAGACTTCATCTAATAATTCTGCACTATCATGAAAAGAAAAACCAATATTCTTTATTTTCCCTTCCTTTTTCTTTTCTTCAATAAACTTAAAAC
>NZ_JBJOCA010000052.1:0-6882 GCF_045898275.1 Clostridioides sp. GD02404 | reverse complement strand
CAATACTGATGTGTTAATACCATATCTTTGCATTTCTAGGACTTATCAACGTATCAAGGCTCATTCGGTAGTAGTAAATTAGTAGTAAAATGGCTTTGTTAGTCCTGTATATATGCGGATAGGTACTGTGTTCTAGGGAATAATCAGATTTTTAGTATGTTTTTTATATTAAAAAATAGTACCAAAAATTAATATTAAAATAAAAAGGTAGTCGTATATTTTGTAATATGAAATAAAAATTTTGGATAAAAATAGGAATGAATTAGGTATTAAAAATGTATATTATTTATTTAAAAATCATTATAATCTCAACTTATGAATTTAATTTGAAAAATTGCTAAAACTATTACAAAATAAATAATAGAGGTGATAGTTTTGGAAAATAAGAAAGCAAGAGCATTAAAAGGCAAAGATAATAAAAGACTTAGAAGTCCACTTTTAGTTGGAAATGAGTCAACAGCAGCATGGGCTGATGTTGAAAAATTAAAACCTCATAGTAAAGTTTCAATACCTTCACTTAATAGTGTTGAGGAAGCAAAAGATTGGGTTGACAATGGAAGTAAGTTATAAAAATTGTAAGATTCAATGATAAAAATAAGTATTTATTGTAATTTTGTAGAGTAGTATTGGCTTGTAGACTTATATCTAGTTTGATGAACAATGTGCTACTCTACTTTTTTTATAAATAGCAATCAGTATCAATTTCATAAATTTATTGACTAAAAATTTATAAATTGGTATAATTTTGTTAATTAGCGGAAATAATAAAAGATAAATACTGTGAAGAGAAGAGTAGATATAAAATGTAGTTTTAGCGAGTTGAGGACGGTGAGAGCTCAATACGAGGTTTATATTGAAGAACATCTTGGAGTTTCTAATCGAAAGCTTGTTTAGCAAGTAGACTTAGACGGAAGGCACCGTTATAGGCTTTAAGCATTGCTTAACTAAGAGGTCATTTATGACAATTAGGGTGGTACCGCGAGAGTAATAGTCTTTCGTCCCTTTATATAAGGGATGAAGGGCTTTTTTTTATTGAAATTATATTTATAAGAAATTAATAATAATTATACTAGGAGGATTTAAAATGCAAAAGGAATTTATAACAGTAAAAGAATTGTACAGAGACAAAGAGCAGTACATAGGAAAAACTGTAAAAGTAGCTGGATGGATAAGAACATCTAGAGTATCTAAGAACTTTGGATTTATAGAGTTAAATGATGGAAGCTTTTTTAAGAATATGCAAATAGTATTTGATGAGAAAGTAGAAAATTTTAAAGAAATAGGAAAATTAGCAATAAGCTCATCTATACTTGTGGAAGGTGAATTGGTATCTACAGAAGGAGCTAAACAACCTGTAGAGATACATGCAAAAAGTATAGTTGTAGAAGGGGAATCAGATAGTTCATATCCGCTACAAAAGAAAAGACATACACTTGAATACTTAAGAACAATAGCACATTTAAGACCAAGAAGTAATACTTTCTCAGCTGTATTTAGAGTAAGATCAATAGCTGCATATGCTATACACAAGTTTTTCCAAGAAAGAAACTTTGTATATGCACATTCTCCAATCATAACAGGTAGTGACTGTGAAGGTGCAGGAGAAATGTTTAGAATAACAACTATGGATTTAAATGATATTCCAAAAACTGAAGATGGAAAAATAGACTATACTCAAGATTTCTTTGGAAAAGAAGCAAATTTAACAGTTAGTGGACAATTAAATGCTGAAATAATGGCACTTTCTTTTAGAAATGTTTATACTTTTGGACCTACATTTAGAGCTGAAAACTCTTACACAGGAAGACATGCCTCAGAGTTCTGGATGATAGAACCAGAAATAGTTTTTGCAGACCTTGAAGATAACATGGAACTTGCAGAAGATATGATAAAATATGTTATAAGTTATGTTTTAGAAAATGCTCCTGAAGAAATGGAATTCTTTAATAGTTTTATAGATAAAGGATTATTAGAAAGATTAAATAAGATAGTAAACTCTGAATTTGTTAGAATAACATACACTAAAGCAGTAGAGTTATTAATTGAATCAGGTCATGAATTTGAGTATCCAGTTGAATGGGGATGTGACCTTCAAACTGAGCATGAAAGATATATAACAGAGCAAATATACAACTGTCCAGTATTTGTAACTGATTATCCAAAAGATATAAAAGCATTCTATATGAGAATGAATGAAGATGGTAAAACTGTTAGAGCAATGGATTTATTAGTTCCTGGTGTTGGAGAAATAGTTGGGGGTTCTCAAAGAGAAGAAAGAGAAGACGTTTTATTAGATAGAATTCATGAAATGGGATTAAGAGAAGAAGATTACTGGTGGTATTTAGAGCTTAGAAAATTTGGTACTGCTACTCACTCTGGATTTGGTCTTGGATTTGAAAGAATAATTATGTATATGACAGGTATGTCTAATATAAGAGACGTTATACCTTTCCCAAGAACTCCTAAGAATGCTGAATTCTAATAATTATAAATTATAGTAAAATTATATAATTTTAAGCATAAAAATAGTAAATAACTTGTATATTATCTAGTTTGGATATATGCAAGTTATTTTTATTGTACTTGTAAACATATGATTTAATTAATTTTATTTTGCAATACAATATAAGTATAAAGTATTCAAGTTAGGAGAGGAATATGATGTGTGAATTTTGTTTTATTGAATTTAATGTTGATAATATTGAAGTATTTAAGAGGATTGAGAATTTATTTTCATATATAGCAAGTATAAAAAATGATTGTGTACAAGTTAATGATTTGGAATATTATATTTTAGAAAGAGTGGAAGATTTTTATTATAGAGAAGAATTAGATTATTTTTGGTGGCCAACAGAAGAAGAAAATAAACTGTTTTGGGAGAAATATAAACAGTTAGATGAAGAAAAAAGACAAGAGTATTTGAAATCTGTTCCATGGGATTTTGAAACTGTATTTTCTGAAATTGGTATAGGTGATTATACAATAGAAGGTTGTAAAATGATTGAAGAAAAAACTTCAAAACTTTATTTTAATCCTATAGGATATCCTTATGGAGGAAATGAAGTACTTCAAGAAGCATTAAAGGCTTTTGGAGTAGTTATAGTTAATGTGATAGGATAACGTTTGTTGTGATATACTATAAACTATAAAGTGATTTTAGATAATTATGGAAAAGATATAAATGAATTTGTAGGCTAGCTTTATATTACAAATATATAAGGCTATAGTATGAAAATGTGTAAAATGTTAAATATAAAAAATATTTATTACATTATCTATTATATGAGGGGGAGTAAGAATGTCTAAGAAATGGTTATTTATGGTTTTAAGTTTGGTACTTATATGCACAGGTTGTACAAAAAATAATTCTAAAAATAGTCAGGATAAAAGAGATAATTCTCTTATACTATTAAAAAGAGATGAGGATAATTCTGATGGTATGACAGATGTATATATAAAGACACAAGGTAAGGATGAAGAAAAAATAGCATCAGATATACCTATAGATACAAAGAGAGATTATATAAATGGGGAGCAATCTATATTAATTCAGGATAAAGAGAATAATTTGTATAAATACAATTTAAAAAAAGAAAAGGAAAAATTAGCATCAGACTTAATTTCTAGTGAACTTAACTCATATGAATTTATTCTTTCTTCAAAGACTATGGCATATATATCATCAGAAAATTCTTTGTATGTAAAGTATGATGGGAAAGACAAAGAAAAAATAGCCAATGATGTTGTATTATATAAGATATCTCAAGATGGAAAGTATATATATTATGTTAATACAGATGAAGAGTTATATCTATATAAAGAAAATGAAGATAAAGAAAAAATATCAACAGATATAAAAAATTTTGATATTATAAACAATAAAGGCGATGTGATATTTATAAATAATGATGATAATTTATACTTAAAAAGCTTAGATAAAAATGATAAAGTTAAGATTAGTTCGGATGTATCAAATTTATGGGGAGTAAAATCTGATGATGAAGATATTATGTATATAAGTGAGTATAATTATAAAGACTTAAAAGGAGAATTGTATTCATATAAAAATGGAAAAAGTGAAAAAATAGCATCAGATGTTAGGTCTTATAGATATAGAAATAATAAATTTTACTTTATAAATAGTGATGATGAATTATATGAAAAAGAAGTAGGAAAAGACGAATCTAAGAAAATAAAATCTGATATTGATTATATAAGTTTAATTAATGATGGTATTGTATTTATAAATTCTGATGGTGACATATATATCAAGAAAGATAATAAAGAAGAAGAAAAAATAGGAAATGACATGAAAGAAAATTCTAATCTATCTATTATTAATAATGATAAATTACTTTATATTAAATCAAGTGGTGAATTATTTTTAGATAAAGAGAAGATAGCAAGTGATGTGATTGGTTATTCCTTTAATTCAGAGAACATAGTATATTCTAGCAAGAATAAGGAAGTACATTTTTATAATATGAAGACTAAGAAAGATAAAGTTGAAATGAGTAATATACAAAAGTACTCAGAGATTTATTTAGAAAATGAATTGATTTATTCTAAAAATCTAGAGCCAAAAGATTTAAGTGGTTTTTGGAAGGCTGATGAGTATAATATATTTGAGTTTGAAGAACCTGATAAAATAAAACTTTATACTAAAAACCAAGAAGAAGGTAATTATACGATTAAATATGAAGTAGAAAGTTCAGATAGCAATAGTATGGTATTAAAAAGTAAGGATAGTTCATCAAATAAAAAACTGTCTGTAACTAGATATAATAGTAATGAAATTTCATTAGAAGCTGACAAAGTAAGTGGTACACTTAACAAAATTTCCAAAGAAGAAGCTGATAAATTTATCAAAAGCATAAATAATAAAACAAGTGATGAGAGTGATAAAGAAAAAAATAATACCAAGAACAGTAAAAGTGATTCAAATTCAGATTCTAACTCAAAAAGTAAAGAAGTAAGTTATGATGATGATTATATTATATATGATAGTGATTCAAGAGTTTTGACTAGAGAAGAACTCGAGGGTTATAGCAAAGGAGAGTTAGCCTATATAAGAAATGAAATATTTGCAAGATATGGGTATGTGTTTAAAGAAGAGCCATATAAGAGTTATTTTAGTAATAAATCATGGTATCAGCCAGATTATGATATAGGAGCTGATACAGATGTGTTAAATTCTATAGAAAAGCAAAATGTTTCGTTGATTAAAGAAATGGAAAATTAGATAATAATATATTTGAAAATATAACTTAGATTTAATGGTATAGCGTATAAATATTAAAATTCAAAATAATTAATATTCAGAAAATAATAAACCTATAAGTGAGACTTAAGTTTAAAGGTCTAATTTATAGGTTTATTTAATAGTGTTTACTTACTATAAATATAAAAAAATTTTTCCTGAAAAATTTAAGCATGAAGGATTAATACTTTTATTTATATATTTTTTAATAAAATTCCACACAATTACGTCCTTCTTCTTTTGCAGTATATAGAGCTTTATCACAGTAACTTATAAATTCTTCTAATGTTATTTTTTCTTCAATTTTCTTTGTATAAACTCCAATACTAACAGTTACACATTTTGAAGGAACATCATCACGTTCAAAATGGCAATTTTCTATAATTTTTCGTAAACATTCTGATTTAAGTTTAGCATCTTCTTCATCACAGTTGAAAATACATATAAAAAATTCCTCGCCACCATATCGTATAGCATGTGCATTTTCAGAATTTGTAAAATCTAAAATTACTTTAGCGATACTTTGCAAGCAATAATCTCCTTTTTGATGTCCATAGGTATCATTAAATTGCTTGAAGTAATCGATATCTAGCATCATTCCAGTTATAGGTACTTGATTTGCATAGCTGATTAATTTTTTTTGTAGAATATCTTCAAGGTATCTACGATTATTCATTTTAGTTAGTTCATCTATCATGACTTTATGATTAAGTAAATTATTTATATGATATATTTCCTCATATTGTTGGCGAATTAGAAGTTTGTCATAATAAGTAAATACACGACTTCTATATAGCATTGTAGAAACAAAAATAGCAAGTGATGTTATAAAAAAAGTATTAACAATATTACTAAATTCATTACCTGGTATAGTTTGAATTCCAGGTAAGAAAAAGTTAAGAAATAAAAAGCATCCACCAAAAACTATTATTGATTCTCCGAATTTTAATACTGAAAAAGCCGCAGCTGCTAACATAATGTAACTAAATACACTTAAGTCATTTCCACCTAATTGGTCGAGTAGAGTAATTACACATCCCCATAGGCAGAAAAAAGATACATAAATTACCCATAAGTTTATATAAAAAGTGCAATACTCCTTTTTTTTATTCCAAAGATAAGAAAATACAAACATAAAGATTGAAGATACAGAAAACAGTGTTATGTACATACAAAAATACCATTGACGTCTTGGAGTGGCAAAAGGGCCACCTTCTCTAGCTGATATTGATATAATCATAATTATTTGGGATATTATTATTATTATACAAATGATTTTCCCTGTATGATAAAGATAATTGCAAAGTTCTTTTTCAACGTTTTCTTTATGTTCTTTGTCTAGAGGAAATCCAAAAAATTTTTTTAATTTTTCTAAGTTCATATAAGCCTCCATTAAAAATAAAACATAAAAATAAGTATCCCTTTTCTTTTCTTAGATACTTGGAATACTTTATTAATAACTTAATTATATCAAAATATATTATGTGTAACAATCTAAAATTGTGTTATATTGTATTTATTAATTAATATTAAATGAATTTTTCAATTAGTATTTTATTATAATTAAGTTTTGTATTTATATAAAAGAGCAGATTAACTGCTCTTTATATATTTTTTTTATG
>NZ_JBJOCA010000051.1:0-9233 GCF_045898275.1 Clostridioides sp. GD02404 | reverse complement strand
CGCCTGGGAGAGTAGGACGTAGCCACGTAATCTTTTTTATTTGCAATAAACTTTAATATTAAATAGAATATAAAATCAATATTGATTTATAATAAGATAGAATATAGAATTATATAGTATAGGCAAAGTTTTTGATTTAGAAAGAAGGTGTAATATGAATTCTGATGAAAGAAGAAGCAAATTAATAGATATTTTAAAAGAATCTAAGTGCCCTGTAAAAGGTGGAATGCTAGCTGAGATATTAAATGTAAGTAGGCAAGTAATAGTACAAGATATAGCCCTTATAAGAGCTAGAGGATTTGAAATAATAGCTACACCTCAAGGATATATAATATATAATCAACCATATTTTACAAAGCAAATAAAATGTAAGAATCACAGGAATTCTAAAGAAATTTATGATGAATTAAAGATTATTGTAGATTTAGGTGGAATTGTTAAGGATGTCATCGTAAATCATCCAACATATGGTCAGATAACTGCAGAGCTTAATATTTACTCTAAAATGGATATAGATAATTTTATGAAGAAGGTTGAGACAAATGAATTTAAACAGTTATCAGTTCTAACTGAATGTAGTCATATTCATACAATTGAGACACTAAAAGAAGAGACTATAGAAGTTATAACAAAAGAATTAGAGGACAGAGGAATATTATCATAAGGAGGAGTTAAATGAATTTTTTATCATTAGCTAAGACTGCTTCAACAAATAGTAATATAACTAAAAGAACTTTAGAAAATATGCTTAATAACTTTAGTGATAATATACCAAATATTATATATGCAATAATCGTATTTGTAATAGGTATCTATATATCTAGGATAGTAAAAAAGATGGTTTCAAGGTTTTTAATCAAATATGGAATGAGCAAAGGTGTAAATAATTTCATTGTATATGGAATATACATATCTATGTTATCTATTATATCATTGATAAGCTTGGGTATTATAGGGATACAAACTACATCAGTTGTAGCTGTATTAGGAGCTGCTGGATTTAGTATAGGTTTAGCATTTAAAGAAATATTATCAAATTTAGGTTCAGGTATGATTATTTTATTTTTTAAGCCATTTAATATAGGCGATTATATTCAAGGCTCAGGTGTAGAAGGCACAGTTTCTGATATACAAATATTTAGTACTGTTCTTAAAACCCCAGATAATAAAACCATAATTATACCAAACTTTCAATTGACAAGTAACAATATAATTAATTACACACATCAAAATAAAAGAAGGATAGATTTTTCATATAATATTTCATATGATAGTGATATTGATGTAGTTAAGTCCATATTGAATGAAATTTTTATAAATGAAAAAAGGATATTGGATGACCCAAAACCAATTATAGGTTTAAACTCTATAGGAAACAACACTATGCAAATAGTTGCTAGACCATGGGTTAAAACTGATGATTACTGGGATGTTTACTTTGATGTAATGGAAAAAGTCAAAAATAAATTTGATGAAAATAATATAAAAGTTCCATTTGTTCCTTCCTCATTATTATTTAATAATATGAGCAATTTAAATACAATGGATAAAAGATAGAATTTCAATTAAGTAAAAAAGTGAATTTAATATAAAAAATTAAAGAAAATTCTAAAAAAATTTGAATAATAGTATTGAAAGATGTTAATATATATAATATAATGATTATCAAATAAAACAATTAGTTAAAAAGCGGTGAAGGAAAATAGTAAAAAACAGATTGTATTCAGAGAATGAGTGGATGGTGAGAACTCATTACAATGGTTTTTGAATCTACTCTAGAGCTTCTAGTTAAAGCTAGACGGTTTACCTACGTTATAGGTCTGAGAGGATTATACGTTTTAGTATAATCAATTAGGGTGGCAACGCGGATAAAAGATTTTCGTCCCTTTTATAGGGTAAACGGAGGTCTTTTTTTATTTTTCAAATTTGTTTAAATTAAAAGTTTACAGCTAGAATACTTGTAAATTAATTGGAATTATAATTTATATTATCAAAATTATTAGGAGGAATTAATATGTTAGATATTAAAAGAATAAGAGAAAATTTAGATGATATCAAGAAAGCTATGGAAAGAAGAGGCGAAAGAGAATTTGACCTTGATGCTGTGGTTGAATTAGATAATAAAAGAAGAGAGATACTTCAAGAAGTTGAGGTTATGAAAAATGAATTAAATGTAAATTCTAAAAACATACCACAATTAATAAAAGAAGGCAAAGATGTAACAGAAGAAAAAGCAAGATTAAAAGAGTTATCAGATAAGATAAAAGGTATTGATGAGAAAGTAAAAGAAGTAGAAGCAAAAATGGAATACACATTGATGAGAATACCAAATGTTCCTCATCCAGAGGTTCCACAAGGTGAAACAGATGAAGATAATGTTCAAATAAGAACTTGGGGAGAACCTACTAAATTTGATTTCGAACACAAAGCACATTGGGATATTGGTACTGGTCTAGGTATATTAGATTTTGAAAGAGCTGGAAAAATAACTGGTTCAAGATTTACTTTATATAGAGGTTTAGGTGCTAGATTAGAAAGATCTTTAATGAATTTCTTTTTAAATACTCATACAGCTAAACATGGATATACAGAAGTTTTACCTCCATTTATGGCTAATAGAAATAGTTTTATAGGTACTGGTCAACTTCCTAAATTTGAAGAAGACATGTTCAAGATAGAAGGATTAGAGTATTTCTTAATACCAACAGCTGAAGTACCTGTTACTAATATACATGCTAATGAGATATTAGATGTTGCAGAACTTCCAATTAAATATTGTGCATATACTCCTTGTTTTAGATCTGAGGCAGGTTCAGCAGGAAGAGATACAAGAGGTTTAGTTAGACAACATCAATTTAATAAAGTTGAGTTAGTTAAGTTTGTTAAACCAGAAGATTCTTATAATGAATTAGAATCATTAACTCATGATGCTGAAACTATGCTACAAATGTTAGGTCTTCCATATAGAGTTGTAAAAATATGTACAGGGGATTTAGGATTTACAGCTGCATTTAAATATGATTTAGAAGTTTGGATGCCAAGTTACAATAGATATGTAGAGATATCTTCTTGTTCAAACTTTGAAGATTTCCAAGCAAGAAGAGCAGGAATAAGATTTAAAAGGGATAAAAAATCAAAAGCAGAATATGTTCACACTTTAAATGGTTCTGGATTAGCTATAGGAAGATGTCTAGCAGCTATACTAGAAAATTATCAGCAAGCAGATGGTTCTGTATTAGTTCCTGAAGAACTAAGACCTTACATGGGTGTTGATGTTATAAGATAATACTCTATTGATATTATATGTAGAAATATATTTTGATGTAAAAGACATACTATGAATGAACAATAAATTAAAAAAGCTATGAAATTATTAAATTTCATAGCTTTTTTATGTGAATTTATATAATCAAATATCTATCATAAAATGCTAAACATCTTTATAAATCAACACTTATATAAATGGATAAAGATTATTTTGGAACTAATTTAAATAAAATATAGAGATATCTATTAATAATTAAATAAACAAAATAAAATTAAGTTGAATTATAAAATGAATTATGATAAGATAAGTTTGTTATAAGTTTTGGGAGGAATTATGGAAAGTTCATTTTATATGAAAGAAGCATTAAAAGAAGCATATAAAGCATATAGTAAAAGAGAAACACCAATAGGAGCTATCATAGTTAAAGATAATCAAATAATAGCTAGAGCTCATAACCTTACAGAAACGTTAAAAGATTCTACAGCTCATGCAGAGATTTTAGCAATAAAGCAAGCATCAGAAAAAATAGGTGGTTGGAGGTTGACTGATTGTGATTTGTATGTTACAATGGAACCTTGCATAATGTGTAGTGGTGCAATAGTTAATTCTAGAATAAAAAAGCTTATAATAGGGACAAGACATATAAAAAATTCATATATAGAAAAACAACATGAGTTTAAATTAGATTATTTTAATAATAATAATGTAAAAGTGGCTTTTGATGTTTTGCAAGAAGAATGCTCGATCATATTGCAAGAATTTTTTAAGGCATTAAGAAAAAGAGATTAAGGAGAGATGGTCGAGTGGTCGAAGGCGCTCGCCTGGAAAGCGAGTATATGGGTAAAACTGTATCGTGGGTTCAAATCCCACTCTCTCCGCCAGAAACAATAAAAGTAATTAAATATGGTTGTAATTTTGCTGTACTAGATGGGGAGGTAGCGGTGCCCTGTAACCTGCAATCCGCTATAGCAGGATTGAATTCCATCTAAAGGCTTATTTTCTGTAGGGCCGCCCTAAATAAGTGGTGTTGATGCTTAGGTCCTGCGCAATGAAAGCTCATGAACCCCGTCAGATCCGGAAGGAAGCAGCGGTAAGTGATCACTTTTGTGTGCCGCGGGGGTGCCTAAGTTGAGCTAACTGTTTTGGTAACGCCTATGGAATTAAGTCGATAGATGGTGTACAGCATTTAATATATAAAAGACTAATCCCTTAGATAATGAGGGATTTTTTTATTAATTTTACTAAAGAGAGGTAAAAAGATGCATAAAGCATTATATAGAGCATATAGACCACAAAAGTTTGAGGACGTTATTGGTCAAGATCATATTATTAAGACTTTAAAAAATCAAATATACAATGATAATATAGGACATGCTTATTTGTTTTGTGGGACAAGAGGTACTGGTAAGACATCTACTGCAAAGATTTTTTCAAGGGCAGTTAACTGTTTAAATAAAATAAATGAAGAACCTTGTAATGAGTGTGAGATATGTGAATCTATATTAAAGGACAATACAATGGATGTTGTAGAAATAGATGCAGCATCAAATAACAGTGTGGATGATATAAGAGAACTTAGAGAAAGTGTGAAATATTCTCCAGCTAATGCTAAATATAAAGTATATATAATAGATGAGGTTCATATGTTGTCTCAAGGAGCTTTTAATGCACTATTAAAAACATTAGAAGAGCCTCCATCATATGTAATATTTATATTGGCTACTACTGAACCTCACAAGATACCTGCAACTATTTTATCGAGATGCCAAAGATATGATTTTAAAAGAGTTACAGTTAAGGACATGACTCTTAGAATGAAAAGGATTTGTGAAGATGAAGGAATTGATATAGATGATAAAGCTCTTAATTTAATAGCTAGGAATTCTCAAGGAGCGCTTAGAGATGCTCTTAGTATATTAGACCAATGTATATCATTTGGAGAGAATAAAATAGATTATAAAGATGTTGTTGAATTGATGGGAAGCGTCAACATAGAGCAGTTATTTGAATTGTCTCAATGTATTGTAGAACAAGATACTAAAAAATCTCTAGAGATATTAAATGAATTTGTTTTATGGGGGAAAGATATAAGAAACCTTATAAATGATTTGATTGACCATTTTAGAAATTTAATGGTATGTAAGGTGTCATCAGAATTAGATGAAATAATTTCATTGCCAGAAGAAACTATAGAACAACTTAAGTTTCAATCTGAAAACATAGATATAAACGATTTGATAAGAATTTTAAATGTATTATCAATAACTCAAGATGATATAAAGTCATCTTCAAATCCAAGAGTTTTAGTGGAAATAACTATGATGAAAATTGCTCAACCAATGTTTGATGAAAGTAAGGAAGCTCTTATTAAAAGAGTTGAAAACTTAGAAAAAATGATTGAATCAGGAAGTTTTAAAGTTTTAAAACAGGGCAATAACAAAGAAAAAGAATATGATGTCAATAGAGAAATAGATGTAAATAAAGAAAGTGTAGTTTATGAAGATGTAAAAAATGAGGATGTTATACTTATAGAGTCATCTTGGAAGAATATACTTAAACAAATTAAAAAAGATAAAAAAATGCCAATATATGCACTTTTAAGTGAGGTAAAAAGTTTTAACGTATATTCTAATATGTTGTATGTTATATTTGATGATAAATTTGATTTCGCGAAAACTAGACTAAGCTCCCAAGATACAATAACTTATTTAGAAAAAACAATAAGAGATGTTTTAAATAGAAGTTTTAGTGTGAAAATAGTATTGACATCAGAGGTCAAAGATATAAATCTTGAAGTTAAAGAGAAAAAGGATATTGGTGAAGAGATATTAAAGAACATAGTAGATGAAGAGATATTAGAAATAAAAGATAGTATTGATGAAAATGAAAGTAAATAATAAAATATTATTATGATATAATAATAAAATGAAAATAAGTTTAGGAGGAATAGTATTTATGGCTAAAAAAGGTTTTGGAGGCGGAATGATGCCTGGTGGTGGAAATATGAATAATTTATTAAAGCAGGCTCAAAAGATGCAAGAAAATATGCAGAAAGCTCAACAAGAGTTAGAAAATAAAGAAGTAGAAGCCTCAGTTGGTGGAGGAGCAGTTACTGTAAAGGTTAATGGTAAAAAAGAAGTTTTGGATATAACTATTAAGCCAGAAGTAGTTGACCCAGATGACATAGAAATGTTACAAGATTTAGTTTTAAGTGCGATAAATCAAGCATTGAGAAATATTGATGATATACAAGCAAATCAAATGAATAAGGTAACTGGAGGTATGAATATACCAGGGTTATTCTAGTAGGTGATATTTATGCAAGTTTATACAGGTCCAATAACGAGACTTATAGAAGAATTTTCAAAACTTCCTGGAGTAGGAAGAAAGACTGCTCAAAGATTAGCATTTCATATAATTAGTATGAATACTAATGATGTGGAAGCTTTATCCAAGGCTATTATAGATGCAAAAAGAGAAATAAGATATTGCTCAATTTGTTGTAACATAACAGATACAGACCCATGTAGTATGTGTTCAAATAAAAGTAGAGATTCAAGTGTCATATGTGTTGTAGAAGATCCAAGAGATGTAGCAGCTATGGAGAGAACGAGAGAGTTTAAAGGTAAATATCATGTATTAAATGGAGTGATTTCTCCAATGGATGGAATTGGACCAGATATGCTAAAAATAAAGGAGCTTATACAAAGGCTTGGCAATCAAGATGTCAAAGAGATAATAATGGCAACAAATCCTACAATTGAAGGAGAAGCTACAGCTATGTATATTGCTAGATTAGTAAAGCCAATGGGAATTAAAGTTACTAGGATAGCTCATGGTCTTCCTGTTGGAGGAGATTTAGAGTATGCAGATGAAGTTACAATATCAAAAGCATTAGAAGGTAGAAGAGAAATATAAAAATCGAGGTTAATACCTCGATTTTTGTAATTTTTTGGTGTTAAATTCAAATTAATTTTGATTTAGATTTATTGAATAAATTTCTTCTGTATTGTATAATTTTTTGTATAAATCATTTAAAAATTTTGATAGGGGTGCAACATGAAACCAATTATGAACTTAGAAGAACATAATGCAATGAAAGAAAAAAGAGTTAAAAAAATGAAATCGAAAGATAAACCTAAACATGATGATTTTGATGATATAAGTTTTTCTAATAAGAAAAAAACTAAGAAAACTGCACGTAACAAAAACACTGAATTCAGAAATAATTATAAAAACTATCAGTATGATTATGAAGAAGACTTTTATGAACCAATTTAATATTAAATAATTAGAAAATAAAAAATCCCTAATAGATAATATATACTATAGGGATTTTATTTATTTTATCAATTAGAAATTATACTTAAAATCAAATTAGCTATATTTTGTGCTGAATTTGATTTTCTTATTGATTTAATATTTCCTTTTAACATCTCTAATCTACTTGGGTCATCTATTAGAACCTTTAATAATATTGATAAATTATATTTCTTTGTAGTTCTAAGTGCAGCACCACAATTGGATAAAAAGTCTAGATTTTCTTCTTCTTGTCCAGGTATGTAATATGGAACTATCATAGGTACATCTTTTAAAAGTGCTTCAGTCGTAGTAAGTCCTCCAGGTTTACTTACTAATACATCTATAGAAGCTAAGATATCATTCATTTTATTAGTATATCCAAGAACACATACATTTTTATTATGAGAACGAGACATAAGTTTTTTTTCTATTTTTTCTTTCAAGTTTTCATTCCTACCAGTTATCACAAGTATCTGAAAGTCTCTATCAGTGTCTAATAACTCATCTAGTGTTTCTTTTATATTTCCAGCTCCAAAGCTACCACCCATAAGTAAAACTGTCAATTTATCAGGAGATAAATTTAACTCAGAAAGAACGACTTCTTTATCCCTATGGGAAAGAAATGATTTCTCTACAGGAATTCCAAAGGTTCTAATTTTACTAGATTCAACTCCATCAAATACCAATAATTCTTTTACATATTCATGACCAACTATATAATAATCAATTTCATTTTGTATCCATGTAGAATGTGTAGTATAATCAGTTAATACAGAAATAAGTGGAGGAACATTAATCGTGTTTGTGTGATGTTTATAAAAATACTCTGTATAAGTATTTGATTCATTATTATGTAAGTTAAAGTTTTTTTTCAATGTACTAAGAGCAATCATTGGAAAAGGATGTGTTCCAATAATTAAATCTGGTTTTGTATTTCTAATAAGTTTTTTAAATTTTTTTGCCATAAATGTTATTATTAAATTGTCTTTAAATTCATTTTTTGATAAAAGATTCGTTTCAGATAATCTATATACACTGCCATATGCTTTAGGTGTATATATAGCAGATTTTTCATATCCTCTTGAAATTATCTTATCCATTGTGTTATTAACTAATTTTAAACTATCTATTATTTCACATTCAATTGGTTCTCCATCAATTGTTTTGGAAGTAAGCTCTTCTTTAATAGCTAGAGCAGCTCTATTATGTCCACCACCAGTGGAAGCAGACATGATTAATACTTTTTTGCTCATAATAAAATCCTCCTAAAATGTAGCATAGTATTTGTATGATATTATATTTTGATATATATAAATTGTCATTGTAAATCAAATTATTAATAAATTATTTTTTAATATTAATCTAATACAAGATTACAAAAATTACAAGTGAAAGAAATGTAAATTAATCTTAGAAAATGTATGCTATTATAAATATCTATTACAAATAAAAAATTTAATTATAGAATAAAAAGGAAGATTGAGCATAGAATATATATTAGTTTTATGAAATAAACACTTCTAAACAGTATTAAATTTAAAAATTTGAATATAAAAAATATCTGAGAAATAAAAAATTAAAAAAAATGAAAAATTATATTGACTTGGATAAATAAAGGTGATATAGTATTACTTGTCCTTGAAAAAAGGAAAAAGAAATAAAC
>NZ_JBJOCA010000050.1:0-9352 GCF_045898275.1 Clostridioides sp. GD02404 | reverse complement strand
AAGGTGGGTATTGTTATGATAAATAAAATAGGAAAGATAAGTCTATATGTAAACAATCAAGAGGATGCAAAACTTTTTTGGACAGAGAAATTAAACTTTGTAGTAACTTATGAAAAGGAAATGGGACCAAATATGAAATGGGTAGAAATAGCACCAAGTAAAAATGAATTTACAACATTTGTACTGTACGATAAAAATCTAATGATGAAGCAAAATAAAGAGATAGAGGTATCTCATCCATCAATAATTTTGAGTACAAGAGATATTAATGGAACTTATGAACAAATGGCTAATAATAAAGTTGAAGTTGGTGAATTAATGGAAATGCCTTATGGAAGGATGTTTTCTTTTAAAGACCAAGATGGAAATGATTATTTGGTTAGAGAAGATAAATGATTTTACAAAGTATTAAATTTACTCAATATCTGATATAATTAGAGACAATAATTATTATAATTTTAGTCTAAGACTATGATTATACAATTAAAAATCAATTGTAAATTTTGAGTAGAGGTGATAAAATGTTTAAGAAAATGGCAGTATTAAAAGATATAGCAACTAAAATAGGACGTAAAAAAGCTTATGAGTTATTAGAAATGGTTGAAGGCAATGATGCTTTTATAGCTGAGGTAAAGATAAAAAAGAATGGAATAGAATCTAAAAAAGAAGAGATTATGTTAAAAGATAATCAAAAAATAATACTAGAGTATATAGAAGGTTAAATTTTAAATACATATAAGTTTATAATAAGAATTTTTTAAGATGAGTTAGTATAAGACTCATCTTTTTTATTTTTTATAAGATTGTTTTATTATTTAATACATATTTTGTCTCTTTGGAGTTGCTGGTATATAAAAATTACTGATATAATAAAAGAATGGATATCAATGTAATATTTTACAGAAAAGAGGGGTATTATGCTTGAAATAAAAAATCTTTCCTTTAATGTTGAGTCTAACAATGAGGAACTAGGAATAATAAATGATGTTAGCCTTTCGTTTGAGAGAGGAAAACTTATTGTTATCACAGGACCAAATGGTGGAGGAAAATCCACAATTGCTAAGCTAATAATGGGGATTGAAAAAGCCACTAGTGGTCAGATAATTTTAGATGGAGAAGATATAACAAATCTTAGTATTACAGAAAGAGCAAAGAGGGGGATAGGATATGCATTTCAACAGCCACCAAGAATAAAAGGCATGACTGTTGAAAATCTACTTACACTTGCTCATGGAAAACCATTGTCTACAGATGTATGTTGCCAATATCTTACAGATGTTGGATTGTGTTCAAAAGACTATTTAAATCGTGAAGTTGATAACTCGCTTTCTGGAGGAGAAATGAAAAGAATAGAGATAGCAACTCTTTTTGCCAGAGATTTAAAGGTTTCTATATTTGATGAACCTGAGGCAGGGATAGACCTTTGGAGTTTTGGAAAGCTTAATGAAAGTTTTAAGAAAATACATGAGGAGTCTGACCAAACTATAATTATAATTTCTCACCAAGAAAGAATATTAGAGTTAGCTGATGAAATAATTGTTTTACAAGATGGTTCAGTAAAAAGCCATGGAACAAAAGATGCTATATTACCTGAAATCATGTGCCAAGTTAATTCAAGTTGTGAATTAATGAAAGATATGAATTAATTAGAAAGGAAGGCAAATTAAATGAACAAAACAGATTTAAATCTTTTAGAAAAAGTTGCTGAACTTCGTGGAACTCCATTAGGAGCATACAATATACGTAAAAATGGGCAAGGAATAGAAAGACATTCAACTGAAAATGTAACTATAGTTCCTAAAAATGATAAACCTGGAATTGATATTATAGTAAAACCAAACACAAAAGGCGAAAATGTCCATATACCAGTAATAGTAACAGAAGCTGGTGTGCAGGATATGGTTTATAATGATTTTGAAATTGGAGAAAATGCAGATGTTGTTATAATTGCTGGATGTGGAATACATAACTGTGGTTGTGATGATAGTGAACATAATGGAATACATAGATTTTTCTTACGTAAAGGAGCTCGCTTAAAATATGTAGAAAAACATTATGGTGAAGGTGATGGAGAAGGAAAAAAAATCTTAAATCCAGTTACTATTGTTAATATGGATGAAGATTCATATTGTGAGATGGAAACAATTCAAATTAAGGGTGTAGATTCAACTAAAAGGGAAATGGATGCAAACCTAGGTAAAGGGGCTAAAATAGTTGTATTTGAGAAATTATTAACTCATGGAAATCAAGTTGCAGAATCTAATATGAAGGTTGTTTTAGAGGGAGAAAATTCGTCTGCTCAAGTAATTTCTCGTACAGTTGGGCAAGATAATTCTAAGCAAAAGTTTAATCCTTGCGTTATTGGGGATTCTCTTTGTTCTGCACATGTTCAATGTGATTCAATAATCATGGGAAATTCTCAAATTAGTGCTATACCTGAGATTGCAGCAAACCATCCGGATGCTCTCTTAGTGCATGAGGCAGCAATTGGAAAGATTGCAGGAGACCAAATACTAAAGATGATGACATTGGGTCTTACTGAAGAAGAGGCTGAGCAACAAATACTTAATTGCTTCTTAAAGTAAATTGAAGTTTTTATTTAATTTAATATAATGAGTATAGTATAATATAATGAATAAGTCTAAAATATTTTTATTTTAGACTTATTTTCTTTATGTAAGAAAAACTATTAGAGAAATTATACTGTAATTAGGATGTGGAATAGATGAAAAATTTACTTATAAGAAATGGGACAATAATATCTCCAAAGGATGGTATCAAGTTTGAAAAAAAAGATATCCTGGTTTTGCATGGGAAAATATATGATATTGGATTGAATCTCAAAGAAAAAATAAGAAAAGAAAGATTACTTACAAACAAAGAGTTTGAGATAATAAATGCTGATAATATGTATATTTCTCCAGGATTTATAGATGTTCACACCCATTGTTATAAGAGAAAATTACCTACAGGTATGGACTCTGATTCAATTGGAATTGAAAAAGGTTCAACAGTTATATTTGATGCGGGTACAGCTGGCCCTTTAAATTACTATGATTTTAAGAAAAAATATATGGATCAGTGTAAAACTGAAGTATATTCATTTTTAAATGTAACAAATGAAGGATTAAATATACTGAATGAGTCTACATCTTTAGATGTCATAAATTTTGATGATGTCGAGTCTGTTGTGGAAAAAAATATGGACAAAATAAAGGGCATAAAGGTAAAAGCAAGCAAATTTCAATCTAATGAAAATGCTATAGATATAGTTAAAAAATCAAAACAAGTTGCTAAGAAATTAAATTTACCATTAGTGGTATATATAGGTGAGCATCCATCATATATAGATGAAGTAATGAATATTTTGGGTAAAGGAGATGTAGTTACACCTGTATATGGAAACAGTGCAAATGGAATATTTAATGAATTTGGCATGCTAAGAGAATCAGTAATAAATGCAAAGAATAGAGGAGTATTATTTGATGTGTGTTATGGATTAGACCAGTTTGATTTTAAAGTTTTTAAAAAAGCAATAAATCAAGGATTAGAACCAGATTTAATAAGCACAGATATGCATATAAAAAATATGAAAGACATAAATTATTCTCTTTTAACTGTTATAAATAAAATTATGGAACTTGGAATATCTTTAGAAAAATGTATAGAAAAAGTAACTGAATATCCAACAAAAATTTTCGATTTACATTCAAATAAGGGCGGAATAAAGGTTGGTGGAGAAGGTGATTTTACTATATTTACAATGGAGAAGAGTAACGATATTATAAAAGACTATAATGATAATGAATTAGTTTTAAATAGAAAATTAAGTTTACAATATACTGTAAAATCATGGATGAAAAGTAGCGAAGTTTATAGACATGGATATGAATATACTATAATAAATTAAGCAATCGTGATAAAATAATAAATATATGTTTAAATTGGCATATATTGGATAAATATCTAAAGAAACAATAATTAAAAAAAGATAATTTTAGGGGAGGTATTTTAGTATGAAAGCATTTGTCGATAAGGATGTATGTGTAGCTTGTGGAGCATGTATAGGAACATGCCCAGACGTTTTTAGTATGAGTGATGAAGGACATTCAGTTGCAATTGAAGGGGAAATACCAGCAGATTTACAAGATTTATGTAAAGAAGCAGAAGAAGGATGTCCAGTTTCAGCTATAACAGTTAAATAGAACGATTTAGATTTATTTTAACACCAAACATATAAGATTCAATTATTACTTAAGCTATAGTATTAGAAACTTCTATTACTATAGCTTTTTAAAATAGATAAATATAAAATAGGAGATATTACTTTTTATAAATATGGAGGATTTAAATATGAAGAAAAACTATGAAATAGTGTTGTTTGATTTGGATGGAACGCTTACAGACCCTAAAGAAGGAATAACAAAGTCTATTCAATATTCATTAGATAGTTTTGGTATAAAAGAAGATTTAGATAACTTAGAACAATTTATAGGACCACCATTACATGATACTTTTAAAGAATACTATAAATTTGATGATGAAAAAGCTAAAAGAGCTGTTGAGAAGTATAGAGAATATTTTTCAGATAAAGGGATATTTGAAAATAAAATTTATAAGAATATAAAAGAGATATTAGAAATGCTCTATACAAATGATAAAATAATATTATTAGCTACATCTAAGCCAACAGTTTTCGCAGAAACTATACTTAAATACTTTGATATAGATAGATATTTTAAGTATATAGTAGGTAGTAATCTTGATGGTACGAGGGTAAATAAAAATGAAGTTATACAATATGTACTAGATTTGTGTAATGTGAAAGATAAAGATAAAGTTATTATGGTTGGAGATAGAAAGTATGACATAATTGGTGCTAAGAAAATAGGAGTAGATTCTATTGGAGTGTTGTATGGATATGGTTCATTTGAAGAGATTAGTGAAAGTGAACCTACTTATATTGTCGAAAGTGTAGATTCTATAAAAGATATTTTGCTATAAATATCTTTTATAAACAAAAATAATACAAAATACTGTAGCATATTTAAAAATATGATATTATAATTAAGGAAGTCATTTAAAAAAGAGGAGGATGCACTTGAAATGAAATCTATTTTAATTATGGGTGGAAGCGACTTCATAGGTTCTGCACTTGCTAAGCGTTTAATTAAATGTGGGTATCAAATTGATATACTTACAAATGGTAAAAAGGAAATAGATTATACAGGTTTTAAAGAACATCTAATTTGTGATAGAAAAGTTCGCAAAGACATGGAAAACATTATCAGAGGAAGAAAGTATGATTACATATATGATATGACAGCATACACAAAAGACGATGTAAGTAATCTTATTGATTTTGTAAACCCAGATAGCCTAAAGAAATATATAGTGTTGTCAGCAGGAGCAGTATACAAAGATAGTGGGAGAAATGTTAAAGAAGAAAACGAGAAGGGCGAAAATGAAAACTGGGGAAAATATGGCCTAAATAAAAAAGAAGCAGAGGATTTCGTTATAAGTAGCTCTATACCATATATAATTATCAGACCAACTTATATATATGGGGAAAATAATAATTTATATAGAGAATATTATTTCTTCGAGAAAATAGAAAAAAATGAAAAAATACCAGTGCCAAAAGGAAAACAAGTAAGCAATCAATTTATATATATTGGTGATTTGGTAAAGGTATTAGAAAGTATAATGAAAAATCCTCATGTAAGAGAGGCCTATAATGTAACAAATCCACAGTTAATTTCTTGGGACGAACTTATACATACATGTGGAGAAGTTATTGGTAAAGAACCTATTATAAAGTATGTAGATATGGAAAAAGTAGAGTTTAGAGAAAGAACATATTTCCCATTTAGAAACATAGACTTCAATCTGGATATAAATAAGCTTATTGAACATGGGCTTTATATACCAAATGTATTATTAAAAGAAGGGCTTACAGCTACATATAAATGGTTTTTAGCTAATAAACCAAAAATGCATGACAGAAAAATGGACAAAGTTGAATCTGTGATGCAAATAGTCTAAGAAAGTAAATAAGTAGGTAGATGCTTTGAATTTAAGAGTTAAATCTTTTTTAAAAATTTTTATGCTGATATTTATTCTGATTTTTATATACTCAGTTGCGATAGAACCGAGTCTATTAATCGTGAAAAAATATAGTATAAATGAAAGTGGAAATTTAGTAAAAAATGATACAGTAAAGACTGAATCCGAAAGTATAAAAGTAGTTCAAATTTCAGATACTCAGATAGGTAGTTTTTACTCAACTAAGAACCTTAAAAAAGTGGCTAATAAGGTTAATGCTTTGAATCCAGATATAATAGTATTTACTGGTGATTTAATTGATTATTCCAATAAAAATCCAGATATAGATGAAATTACAGCTATCTTATCAAGTATGAATGCTAGGTTGGGAAAATTTTCAGTATTCGGCAATCATGATTATATGTATAAACTTCCTAGGTATTATAGACAAATTATGAAAAATTCCAACTTCAATCTTTTGATAAATGAAAATAAAAAGATAAAGTTAGCTGATGATAAGTATATTAATATATTAGGTGTTGATGAAATATTAAATGGAAATCCTGATATAAAATATCTAGAGAATAAGACTGATAAGAATAATTTTAATTTGTTATTAGCACATGAACCAGATTTAGTCGATATGTTTAGTAAAGATTCAATGAATTTAGTTTTATCTGGGCATAGTCATGGTGGTCAAATAAGAATACCTTTTAAAGGCGCCTTAGTTACTCCTCCATATGGAAGGAAATATACTAAAGGATTTTATGAGGTAAATGGAAATCACTTATATGTGAGTTCAGGTCTTGGAAGTACAAAGTTACCATTTAGATTTTTTAATATACCAGAAATAGTAGAATTTAACATTCTAATTTAATATGAAATACTATTTTATTTATTAGAATGGGTAGAAATTGCAAAAGTAGATTGAATTAAGTAAGATACAAATGTTCAAGTTATAATTAGTATATTAGATAATAGAAACATTATTAATAACTATTAAGATATAGATTAAAACAATATAAGATAAAAAAATATAGCAAGATTGTGTAGGTTATTTATGGTTTATTTATAATTAATACAATCTTGCTTTTTTGTAAAAGTATTAATTACTATTTAAATTTTTTATCTCTTCTTTATCCCATACAAACAGTTTTTCTGAATTATTTAAAGCACCAAATACATTTCTTTTAAAATCTGGCATCTCTTTATTTAAATCAGCAATAAGATTTTTTATGTATTCTCTTCTGGTATGACCATTTGCAGGGCATGGATTTGTTATAATAGGATAGTTAGAATCTTTTGAAATCTTCTTAGTCATATACTCTTCTATGTAAATCATAGGTCTTATGACAGTTAAATCTTGTCTATCTAAGTATGTTTTTGGAGAAAAACAATTTACTCTGCCTTCATAAAACATAGACATTAAAAATGTTTCAATTGCATCATCTTTATGATGTCCAAGAGCCACTTTATTACATCCCATTTTTTTAGCATTATCATTTAGGGCACCTCTTCTTAAATTAGCACATAATGCACAAGGATTTTTTTCTTGTCTTATATCAAACACAATTTCCTTTATATCAGTTTGAAATTCATAAAAGGGTACATCTATTTCCTCACACAATTTATTTAGTGGAGAATTATCAATACCACCAGTATTTAGAGTTATAGCTATCAATTCAAATTTTTGAGGAGAAAATCTCTGATAGCTTTTAAGTATATGAAGTAGTGTTAAACTATCTTTTCCACCAGATAGTCCAACAGCAATTTTATCATTTTCTTGTATCATATCAAAGTCTTGTATAGCCTTGCGAGCTTTACTAAGAAGTTTTTGTATAGACATTTTTAGCACCACCTTTCAAAAATATTAAATTTAAGATTTACTTAAGATTTACTTATAAAATACTTAAAATTTATACTCTAAAATTAACATTATAGACAAGCATACAAAAAAGGAGAAGATGTAGCCATGAAAAAAATTAAATTAATATTAGCTATTATTATAGTAGTATTTATAAGTGTATTTATATCTAAAGATAAATTTCTTATAAAAGATAAAACACCAACAGGAACTGCTCAATTTGCTTCAGAAAAAGATGTTGAATCAAATTCCCAAAATAAAAATCACTCAAATAGTATAGCAAATATATTACTGGTAAACAAGACAAATGGAATTAGTAAAGATTATGCTCCTGAAAATATTACTAAAGTAAATATACCTTTTGTTGAAGAAGCAACAGAAGAAGAAAAACAAATGGCAGGAGAACCTGCAAAAGCAGTGGAAGATTTAGTTAAGCAAGCTAGTGAAGAAGGAATACAGTTTTTAGGGTCTTCAGCATATAGGTCTTACAATACTCAGCAAGATACTTATACAAAAAGAGTAAAATCTCAAGGGCAAGAAAAAGCAGATGAATATGTGGCAAAACCTGGTCATAGTGAGCATCAGACTGGGCTTTGTATTGACTTAACAAATCCAGAGAGATGGTTTGTTGGTAGTACAAAAGAAGCTATATGGCTTGCAGAAAATGCTCATAAGTTTGGGTTTATAATAAGATATCCTAAAGGCAAAGAAGATATAACTGGTACAGCATATGAACCATGGCATATTAGATATGTTGGTAAAGATATTGCCGAGGAAATTTATTCAAGAGGATTAACTTTAGAAGAATATCTACAAAGCAAATAATATAAATATTTAAAATAAATTGTATTATATTGGAAGTGGGTAGGTGAAGAAATTTAATGGATTATTCTAACTAAAGTATAGTATAATTTTATTTGAATAAAAACTATGTACAAAGGTTAAGTTGGGATGTGTAAAAGTGGAAAATACAATTCTTGTTGTCGATGATGAAAAAGAAATAAGAGAGCTTATAGAGATATATCTTTTAAATAGTGGATATAGTGTAATTAAAGCTGAAGATGGAGAAGAAGCTATAGAAATTTTAAAAAAAGAGAATATTCATTTAATGGTGTTGGATATAATGATGCCCAAAATGGATGGTATAGAAGTTTGCAGAAGAGTTAGAGAAAGTTTAAATATACCAATACTTATGTTGAGTGCAAAATCAGAAGATATGGATAAAATACAAGGAATAATGACTGGTGCAGATGATTATCTGACAAAACCATTTAATCCACTTGAGCTCACTGTGAGAGTCAAATCTTTGATTAGAAGAGCATATTATTTTAGTGGTGCTAATAATGAAAATAAGAATACCATAGAAGTTGGAGCGTTATTAATAGATAAAGAAAAGCATAGTGTAACAGTAGCTGGGAAGGACATAACTTTAACATCAAGAGA
>NZ_JBJOCA010000049.1:0-10946 GCF_045898275.1 Clostridioides sp. GD02404 | reverse complement strand
AAAAATAATAATATCTTTAAAAGATTTTTCTTATTTGATATAATTAAGGTTATGTGTAATATAAGAAATTAACTAGGAGGAATAGAAGTGAGCAAAAGAAAACAAGTAACAATACCTATAGAGAAAATACAAGAACAAGATAAATATATAGAACAAATACACAGACAAAATGAAGAATATTTCAACAGAACTGGAAAGAGAAAACTCGTGTTTACTCAAACCTTTGGATGTCCTTTAGTGTAAGTTAACATGGTTATATGCTCACTACTATTATTAACATATAAAATAAGCTATTCAATGATTCATGAATAGCTTATTTTTATTATTTATATATAAATGTATTTGTAAGATTATTTTTAAATTTTATGCTATGTATTATGCCATTTTTTATTGTTATATTATCTATCATAGATTCAATAAAATCTTTTAAAATTTGTTTATCCATATTCATAACTAATCTTTTATAGTCAACAGTTTTTTCATTCAATAAATTAAATGAAAGTAAAAAATTACTTGCAGTTTTTAAGAAGGACATATCATTAGGTAAAGAGTTATTATCTGCTTTTTTAGATTCAATCTCCAATTTATTATTAATTGCAGATAAATTTTCTTTAAGTGAAACTTTTTTTAAAAGATACTGTTTTTTTGACATATCTTTAGAGAATAAAAATAAATCTTCAAGTTTATTAAGAGCATTTTCAAACTTTTCTTTTTCTGATAATAGAAGTTTAATAGTAGTATCTTTCATATTACTGTTTTTCTTTTTAATATTATTTCTATTTAGCTGCCTAATCTTTTGATTCTTTGAAACATATATACAAATGTACATGTTTTCAAGCTCATCTTGTTTTATTCCAACTATATTTTTAAATGTATTACCTTGAAGGAGTCTTTTTTCAAGTTCCTTTATATTTTTAACTCCATAAATGTGTACTTTTATAAGATTTAGTATATAGTTGAAAATAAATGGACCTAGAGTTATATCTGTAATAATTTTAGAATTACAATATACATCCTTAAATTTACTTGAGCACCTATATGATGAAGGTTTATAGCCATTTTTTCTAGGTCTATCAAGGTTTGATACAAATCTATTACCACAGCATCCACATACTAGAAATGAGCCAAATATATGGGTATTTATAACATTTTTTCTAAAAGATGCTGAAACTTTTGAACCATTTGTATTCATTATGTCATTACAGTGTTGCCACTGTTCAGTAGATATTATTTTACTATGATTATTATCTATTACAATCCATTCTTTTTCATCTTTTATTTTTCCTCGTGCACTTTCTCTATAATTATAACGATAAGTTCCTTTATAAAATGGATTTCTTATAATGTCGCAAATTGTTTTACTTGTCCATATTCCATTTCTTTTTGTCTTTATATTATTATTGTTTAAATAAGATGAAACTTTTGAAGTTGATTTTAATTCTTCGTATTTATCATATATCATTTTTACTATTATGGATTCTTGAGTGTCGATTTGAGGGAACTTACTTTCCTCATCATAAGTATAACCAATAGGACAATTAGCACCATTCCACAATCCTTTTTCAGCTCGTGAAAGCATAATTGAGTATACTCTTTCTGCAGTAAGTTGTCTTTCAAGTTCAGCAAATACAAGTATTATTTTTAACATTGCTTCACCCATAGCTGAACTAGTGTCAAATTGTTCATTTTTACTGATAAATATTACATTTAGTTTTTTTATTTCTTCATAGGTATCGCAAAAATCAAGTAAGTTTCTTGATATTCTATCTATTTTCCAAACTAGTATATGAGTAAATTCTTTATTTCTTACTCTATTCATCATATCTTTGAAAGCTGGTCTATCTGTGTTTTTGCCACTATATCCTGCATCTTCAAATATTTCATAGTCGTCTATTCCAAGTACATATTTGGAGTAGTTTATAAGCTCTTGGCGTTGGAATGGTAGGGAATCTTTGTCTACTTGATAGTGTGTACTTACTCTTACATATAGTGCAGATTTCATATTATCACCTCTCTAAGTAGAGTTTATAAGAGTTGAAATTTGTTTAAAATAGTATATTTAGCATGATGAAATGATACAATTTAATTATTTTC
Source organism: Clostridioides sp. GD02404 (assembly GCF_045898275.1). Taxonomy (NCBI): domain Bacteria; kingdom Bacillati; phylum Bacillota; class Clostridia; order Peptostreptococcales; family Peptostreptococcaceae; genus Clostridioides; species Clostridioides sp. GD02404. The sequence continues at coordinate 8,852 of NZ_JBJOCA010000049.1, read as the reverse complement.
ATGATACTACAATAAAATCTAGTTAAATATTATAAGATGGGTAATATGGAAGAATAAGTTTGATCTGAGTGAAGTAGAAAAGAAAGTATTATTGTAATATTTATAGCTAATCTTACAGTTTTGTTTGTAAGGCTATATAAATTTTCTAAAACACTCAAACATTAGAATAAAATGTTCTAAAATAAAGCGTATTACATAACCTGTACAAAAATAGAGTAGCCTAAAGCCATCTTATCTTTGTACAAAGGAAATGTAATATTTATAGTACATGCTATTTTTTATAAATATATTTAGAATTATAATCTTATTTTATGTATTTTTTTATGATGAAAATTAGATCATCTTTTAATTCTTTTATATCTATCACTTCATCCATTTTGTATTCTAAATAATCATTTTCACCATTAGGAAGAGAGATAGTTTTATTAGATGAATTTAGCGTTATTTTGCATATCCAATTTTTAATATCATTTTTATATAATATAAATATATCATCTTTTACTTTTTTATAACTTATTTCATCCTTAGATACATTTTCTATTAAAATGTCTTGAACTATATCTATTGCTTTTAATTCATCTTCTGTTAATAATATATTATTTTTAGGTTCGATTTCGGGTTTAGGAAGATTATTTTCATCTTGTTTTTTTGTTATATCATTATCTATTTTATTTTTTTCTTTCTTTTTGCTATCTTTCACTTTCTTTTTTTCATAATCTTCATTGTCATTCTCTAAGAGGAGCTTTAATTTTTCATTCATAAAATCATTAACAAATTGAGATAATGACCTTTTTACAATAGGTCTAAATTTTTCAACTACATTTTGAGTTTTAATTCCATTATAAAAATCATTTATTATGAATCTAACAAATTCATCAGATGGATTTTCTAATTGCATATTTAATTGTGCTTTTATTAAACTAGTGTATTTTAATTCTGATGCGATATTAAAGATTGTATCTATATCAAAAGAATTTTTAGTGAATTTTTTTAGATGAGATATTTTATTGTCATCCATATTTAATAAATTTAATACCAAAAATGGTTTTTCATCCATTTTATTTTTTTCTTCCAAATCAGTGAAGAATTTATAAATTATTCCATTAGTAAGTATTGCAAATTTTGCTTCTGTTGCTGTAAAATATCTAAAGAGTTGAGCATCATGTTTTTTTAATTTATCACTTGCACATTTTGCTTCTATTAGAATCAATGGTTTGCCATCTTTTAATATTGCATAATCAACTTTTTCACCTTTTTTAACACCTACATCTGCTATAAATTCAGGCATAAACTCTAATGGATTAAAAATATCATATTCTAAAATTTGAAATAATGGCATTATTAATGCTGTTTTTGTTGCTTCCTCTGTGGTTAAGTTATTTTTTAATGTTTCTATCCTCTTACTAAATTGATTTATTTTATCTGAAAAATCCATAGTAACCCCCCATATCATAAATATACATATATAGTTAATAATATACATAAAGTAACCCATTTATCAATATATTTTATGGAAAAGTCTACTTTTATATGTAAAACAAGTTATTTTTGATTTATTATACAACCTTCATATTAATTCAATAACATAAAATTAGAGTAGTTTGTAATTGTTCTATTCTTATGCTATCAAAATATTTACTATTATATTTTCCTTCTTTTCAAATTTTCTTCAATAAAGTACTCACATAGAATGAGACAATCTATTTCTAATGCAAGTGACAAATCAATAATTACATCTATATTTATATTCTTATATAGCCCCCTTTCTAGCTCTGAAATGTAAGTTCTACTTAAATTTGCTTTTTCAGACAAATCTTTTTGTGTTAATCTTCTTTTTTTTCTTAATTCTTTTAACATACTAAAACCTCCCTTTACTTTAATTTATACATGTTGACATTTGTAGAATTGTAAAGTAAATGACGGTGATAGCGACATTTTTGAGTAAAAATATGTGCTAAAATGTAATTAAGAAAATTCTATGTGAATAGAGTGTGAAAATAAAGAGTGGCTAGAATTTTTAATACATGATAGAGGGGGATACTTTAAATGGGGGATTTAGAAATAAAGGTATTAGAATTAAATGAAATATTAATTGAATTAGATAAGCTTAATTCAGAAAAAATAACAGAATATTTTGAAATATTGCTCTCTATTTATGAAAAAGATGAATAAATAAACTATGAATTATAATTAAAAGGTAATTGTATTTAATATTTTTAAATAAAAAGAGATGTTTAAAAATAATTAGTTTATTTTAAAACATCTCTCTAAATTTATATAAGTAAATATTATTTTTTTGATTTTTCTTCTTCCAAAAACACTTTTGCTATATTTAACATTCTATTTTGTGCTTCTTCACTCAATTCAGTAAAGATTTTCAACATGTTTTTTATATCTTCTGGGGAATCTAATTTTTCAATAAATTCATTTATTTCTTTTTCATTTGATTTTCCAAGAAGATAATCTGTAGATACATTAAAAAATTCTGATAGTTTCAAAATTATATCATGAGGTGGAAAGCGTTCTTCTTTTTCATAGAAAGAAATCATTTTAGGTGTTAGCCCTAAAAAAGTTGAAAGTTCTTTTTGAGTAACATCTTTTTCAATTCTCAATTCTTTTATTCTATTTCCAATCATATTATTTAGCCACCTTTTTAAATTTATTGAACTATTAGTTCTTAATTATCAATTATATACTATTTTTTTTGAAAAATCCATTGACAATGTACTAATAGTACTGTACTATTAGTACATAAGATAAAATAAAAGAAGGTGATAAATTGAATAATTTAAAAACTCTTAGGATAAAAAGAAATTTAAGTAGAAATGAGTTAGCATCTGAATTAGGACTTACAAGTAGGTATATAGCTTTCTTAGAGAAAAATGAAAGAATACCATCTTTAAGTACAGCAGTAAAGATATCTAGCTACTTTAATACCTCAATAGAGGAAATTTTTTTGGAAAGTGAGTGTACTAAAAGTACAATTAAAGAAGGCGAAGATATGAAATGATTTTACTAAATTAGTACTTTCAAATCTAAATATAGAATATAAAAGAGGTGATTAGGTGCAAAGGGAACAAACAACAATACGCCTACCTAAAGAACTTAAAGAAAAGTTAGAAAAGCAGGCAAGTAAAAAAGGAAGAAGTTTTAATAGTATTCTATTGAGTATATTACAAGAATTTATTCAGAATCCAAACATATAGAACCATGTTCTTTTTCAAATATTTCTATATGTTTAGTGACAAGAAACTCTATTTCTTTGTTAGCTGAACGAGCGTTATATTCAGCTATATATTTAAGTTTATCAAGTTTTTCCTTTGGTATTCTAATTGCAAAATGAGGATTTTTATATGTACCCATTTTAGCCATAATATCAACTCCTTTATGTAGTCTATTTGGCAACAATTATATCATAAAAATAAATATAAAAAATATATAGACAACATATAGACAACACAATAAAAAGGTGTTATACTTTGTATTAAAGATAGGCAACATATAGATAACAAAATAGGAGGAAAATATGTTAGGAAATAGAGTAAGAACTGGCTTAAGAATTCCGTATGATTTAAATACAAAATTAATACTAATAGCAGAAGAAAAAGGAATGTCCAAGAATTCTTTAATATTACACATACTTTGGAATTACATAAAAGAAATTGAGAGTGTGGAGGTTGGTAAGTATGAATAATTTACAAATAATTAAAGAACAAGAATTATTAGGGAAAGAATTTAGAGTTTATGGAACTTTAGAAAAACCTTTGTTTTTAGCTAAAGATGTAGCTGAATGGATAGAGCATAGTAATGTATCAACAATGTTATCTAATATCGAAGTAGAAGAAAAAGAATTAATACAGATAGGCACTCTAAACAATGCTTATAGTGCTTGGTTTTTAACAGAAGATGGATTGTATGAGGTTTTGATGCAAAGTAGAAAACAAATTGCTAAACAATTTAAAAAAGAAGTTAAAAAGATAATAAAAGAAATTCGTAAAACTGGAGGATATATACATACAACAGAAGATATGTCAGATGATGAAATAATGGCAAGAGCATTACAGGTAGCCCAAAAGACAATAGAAAAGAAAAGTATAGAAATAGAGGAAAAAGATAAAGTGATTCAATTACAACAACCAAAAGTATTATTTGCTGATGCAGTTCTAGGTTCTGAAAATTCAATACTAGTTGGTGAACTAGCAAAAATATTAAAACAAAATGGTGTAGATACAGGTCAAAATAGACTATTTGATTGGCTTAGAGATAATGGATATTTAATTAAGCGTAAAGGTGAGGATTATAATATACCAACTCAAAAAAGTATGAATTTAGGAATAATGGAAGTTAAAAAAAGAGTAATAAATAACCCTGATGGAAGCACTAAAGTAACTAGAACAGTAAAAATCACTGGGAAAGGACAAGTTTATTTTATAAACAAGCTAAAATCAGATAATAAAATTAAATTAGTTTTTTAAAATAGATTACAAATAATCTAAGTTTATCTTAAAAGGAGGAAAGTATATGGCAAGGATAGCAACAAAAGCGTTAAACAGTATTTACTACAAGGCTAGATTAGAATGTGCAGAAAGAAATAAAGATATGAGGAGTAGAGAGAGCACATCACAGTATTTATCAATGGATTGTACAAAATTAGCAAGAATTGAATTAGGAAATATCACACCTAGAGCTGATGAAGTGTTACAAATTTCAAGTGTATATAATGCACCAGAACTAATTAATTATTACTGTAAGAATCAATGTTCAATAGGAATTAGATATGCACAAAACTTAGAACTAAAAAGTTTGGATAGATTAACCATTGAGATTTTAGCAACTAGAAATGATTTTGAAAAAATGACTGAAATATTACTCGATATATCTGAAAAAGGTTCAGTAGAAGAATATGAAAAAGATGATTTTAAAAAATATGTATTAGACACATTAAAGCAAATTTCAAAATTAGCACAAGAAACTGATTTATGGGCTAAAAAAAACATTTAATAGGAGGTGATAAATTATGATGAATTACAAAACAGAAGAAGAATTTCAGGCACAATTAAAAAGGACATGGAAAGCATTGAATGAATGTGGAATTTATACAATGGAAGAAGCAGAAAGAGCATTTCAAAATATTCCACCGATAGATATATCATATATGGTTACACCATTAGATTTTGATGAAATATATAGAATTAGAAAAGAAATGTTTGGACATTAATCAAGGAGGAAAATTAGTATGGAAGGATTAGTATTAAAATTTGATTTAAGTAAATTCAAAGTAGGTAAGGCAATAAAAATAAGCTCAAGAAAAATTAATTTTGAAGGAGATTGTATTGTAATAGTAGCTACTAGTGATGAATTAAATTTAGCTTATTTTGATAAATATAGAGGATGCATACAATATCAATTATTAACGATAGAAGATATTCAACAAGGCGATTATAATATTAGATTTTTACATTAAATAAAAGGAGTGAGTGTAAGTGAATACAGCTAAAATATTTGCAATAAGTCAAATTAAAAGAGCTAATATAGAAATTGAAAGGTTAAAAGATAACAATGAGACTAGTAACATTAATATATTAAATTGGTGGGAAGGTGTAAAAATAGCCAGTGAAAATATACTTAAAATGCTTGAATATGATATTGAATTAGAAGCATCTGATGATTTTAGGGAAATTATGATGTATCAAGAATATTTAGAAAGGGAGAGACCTTTAAATGTACAGATATAAGAAAAGAGCCTCTGCAAAGACTCAATTCAAAAAAACATCATAATATCAATATAATTATAACATAGAGGGGACTATTTTGAAAAGTAGAGAAGAAATAATTCAAGTATTAGAAGAACAATTATTTTTATTAAATTTTACAACAGTTGATGAAGTAGATTTAGATTTAAAATTTGGACAAGTATCAGCATTAGAATCTTGTATAGATAAACATAAAAAAGAGTGGACTTTAGAAGAGTTTAAGCAACATTTAGAAGATAATAAGTTAAAAAAACTTTATGGTGATTACATAGATGGTTTTATGAAAATCTTAGAACAAAACATAAAATATATGGAGGGAGATTGATGGATAACAAAAATATATATATTAAATTAATGGATGTAAGAGTCAGATTTAATAAACTAGACATTAAAAAGAGTGGTCAAAATAAGTTTGCTAACTTCAAGTATTTTGAGTTAGCAGACTTTCTACCTCAAGCAACAGATTTATTGGAAGAAGCTAAATTATGCCCTATAGTGACTTTTACAAATGAGTATGCAACATTAACATTGATAAATGGAGAAAACCCATTAGAGCAGATTACATTCACTTCTCCAATGCGAGACTTACAACTTAAAGGCTCTAATGAATTACAAGCACTAGGAGGTATAGAAACCTATCAAACTAGATATTTGTATATTCAGTTACTTAATATAACTGAAAATGATAGTTTTGATGCAATAAGTGGTAAAGAGCAGTTTAAAAATAATACTAACTTAAATAAATTTGATGAAGAAAATAGAAGTAATGAGGTTAAATTTTTGTCTACTAAACAATTAAGTAGATTGTATGCAATAGCTTATAATGCTGGTGTTAGTAAAGAAAAGTTGAAAGAAAAGGTTTTTAAGCAGTTAGGCAAAGAAATCAAAGATTTAAATAGAGAAGAATATGACATGATTTGTAAAGCTTATGAAAATGTAGAAAAAAGAGAGGTGTAAAATGGCTAGTTATTTAGTTTATGAGTGTGATAGATGTAAAAATAGAGTTAATAGTGAATTAGAACTTGTAACAATACCAGTATTGAGGTCTTGTGAGTATGATAAAGATGTAAATATAATGATTGGGAGAAAGAGCTTTATAGAAGTATGTTTTGATTGTTTAATTTATATAACAGAAGAGATGGAATTAGTTAGATAAGAGGGTGAATACCTTGAAATATACAATATTAGGATTTAGTCAGAAAAAAGCAGTAGAATTAGGTCTCAATATAAGAGATTTGCTTATATTAAGATGGTTTGTAGATTTTTTAGGAAGTGGAAGAATGTCAAGAAAGATGATTGAAGGAATTGAATACTATTGGATTGATTATTCAGGAGTGATAGAAGAACTGCCAATACTTTATACAGAAAAGCAAGACACAATATATAGAATACTTAAGAAGTTGGACAAATTAGATATACTTGAACATGCTACTTTAAAACAAGGAGGAACATGGAGTTACTATAAATTAGGATATAGATATATAGAGCTAATTAGTAACACTAAAAGTTATCCACATGTCGGAAATATATCCGACTGCTCGGATTTAAATCCGACCCAAACGGATATATTTCCGACCCAAACGGATATAAATCCGGAACGAAAAACCCATCTACTATATCCTTCTACTATACCTTGTAACTATACTACGCAGACAAGTGCTGTAGTAAATAAAAATAAAGAAATAATTGAAGAAAATACACACTTAAAACTAAGTGAGAATATGAAAAAGAAAGTAGTAAATTGGGATGAAGATAGATTATTAAAAGCTATATATATCTTTATAAATAAGAAAGGTGAGGTATTCAATTTTTTAGAAAAGATATATAAGGATAATAGGAACTTTATTAGTAATGATGCTGGTCAAGTTACTAAAACCAAATTTGCTAACTTTACAGAAACATATATTAAATATACATCTAGTGAACTTGATGAAATAATCAAAAAAAGTCAAAAAGAAAAGTTTAAAAAATAGTTAGATAGGGGGATATATAAGCTGTGTTTAAAGTAGAAAGATATTTTAGTGGTTCTGTTATAAATAATATTATAGAAGATGATTTAACACTTAAAAACTATCTTGCATTGTACTGTTGCATAATTGGAGTAACAAGAAATGGAGAAGAGATATATCCAACTTCTGAAAAAATGTTAATAGAGTTTGGTATTGAAAGAAGAATGAAAAAAAGGAAAAAAGATATACCAATAAAATTGACTAATGTTGCAACTGGTGAGGAAAAAGTTTTTGAATCATTAGATAGTGCAGCCTGTTTTTTAAGATTGAAACATCAAGCAGTTTACCAAACAATTAAAAAGAAGAGTAAAACTAGAAGTGGATGGAAAGCTGAATATGTTGAGGAGGAATAATGGAAGTTTCAAGAATAGAATACACAATTAAAAGAGCAAAAGAATTATATGACAATGGAGAAAATATATTTACTGCAATAGATAAAGCTAGAGATGAGTATGAGGAGATGGTTAAAAGTGAATATTTTAACTAGTATTACATTAATAGTAACTAGTTTTATGGTTGGTAGGATTTATGAATACAGAATTTCAAATGAAGATAATGAGACAGACTCAAAGTTGCTTTTAGATGTTTTTAATGAAATTAGTGAGTTAAGAGAAGAAAATAAAATTCTTAAAGAGAAAGTACAAGAAAAGGAGTCACTATTTATTAATAGATTGATAGATTTTTTACATAATAAACAGGTGTGTGAATGTTGTATTTATGACTGTAAGAAGGATGATATTGAATATGATTGTGAGGATGGTATTAAAAAGTGGCTTGATAGCGAAGAACTTATATTTGGATAGAAGAAATATCTAACAAAAACAGTTTAGAGAGTTTCAAAATGTATCTTAATATAAATTACTGTTGAAATGTTTTGCGACTCTCAGAAATGAAATAAAGGAGAATTTAAAATGAAAAAATATAAAATTAAGTTTGAGGAAAAAGTAACTTTAGAACATGAAATTATAGTTGAAATACCAGAAGAAGTAAGCGTAAATGACATTTGCCATTGTATAGAGCATAAATGTCAAAGAGTATATGATATAGCAGATTATATAAAAGAGTTTAATGGGAGACAAATAGACTTTGT
>NZ_JBJOCA010000048.1:0-19347 GCF_045898275.1 Clostridioides sp. GD02404 | reverse complement strand
TTTAGATACTATAATTTTAGGGGGAGTTAAGATGAAATTAACTAAATCAATATCATCAGTATTGTGTTTATCTCTAGTTTTAAGCTTATCACCAGTGTCACATGCAAATGAAATAAGTAGAACAACATTAGAAAATACTTTAGTAGGTCAGGATAGATACCAAACTGCTATTGAAGTAAGTAAAAAAGGATGGAGTAGTGCAAATGAGGCTGTAGTTGTAAATAGTGAATCTATTGTAGATGCATTGTCTGTAACACCATTTGCAAAATTAAAAAATGCTCCTATACTATTGACAGAAAAAAACAATCTAAATTCACAAACTGAGAAAGAATTAAAGAGATTAGGAGTTAAAAAAGTTTATATAATTGGACTATCTAGTTCTGTATCAAATGATGTACAAAAACAGTTAGAATCTAATAATCTAACTACTGATAGAGTTGGTGGTAGTGATAGATACCAAACAGCCCTGAGTATAGCTAAAAAAATAGAGGAATTAAAAGATATATCAGAAATAGCTATAGTAAATGGATATACAGGTCTTGCTGATGCAGTTAGTATAGCTTCTGTAGCTGCGACTAATGGAATGGTTATACTTCCAGTGTCTGATTCATCTGGAATATCTAGCTTTAAAGATTTTATAGAATCTAAGAATATAAGTAAATCATACATAATAGGCTCTACTAATGCTGTATCAGATAAAATAAAACAAAGCTTACCTAATTCTGAAAGAATAGGTGGAGCAGATAGAAATGAAACTAATGGTAAAGTAATAGAAAAGTTTTATACATCCAATAAATTAAATAATGTATTTGTAGCCAAAGATGGAATGAAAAAGCAAAATCAACTTATAGATGCTCTAGCAGTAGGAGTGTTGGCATCAAAAGAAGATTCTCCTGTACTTATAGTAGGGGAACAATTAAGTACAACACAAAAGAGTGTATTTTCAAATAAAAGTACTACCTCTATAACTCAAGTTGGTAGTGGAGGGAATGAGAGTGCATTTAAAGAATTAAAAGAGTTACAAACAAATAGTACTAATAAGAAAGTAATGTATGTAACTAATACAGATAAGGTGAATATAAGAAGTGATGCTACAATAGAAGCTTCTGTTATAGGATATTTAAATAATGGTGATGAAGTAGAAGTTTTAGAAGTATTAAAAACAGGATGGGTAAAAATAAAATACAATGAAGATATTGGGTATGTTAGTGGGTCTTATCTGACAAATAATAAGCCTGATAGTAGTAATGAAAATGTAAAAATAAAGTATGTAAAAGAAAAAGACGGTCTTAATGTTAGAAAAGGACCAAGTACAGAAGATGAAAAAATAGGACATCTTTCATATGGAAGTAAAGTGGAAACAATAGAAATGTTTGCTACTGGATGGGTAAAAATAAAATATAGTGGTGGATATGGTTATGTAAGTAATGATTATTTATCTGATACACCAGTTATTTAATTATAAATAATAGTAAAAGAAACTGCTTTAATATATGAAGCAGTTTCTTTTTTATAAAATTTTAAGCTTTGTGGTTATTTTTATTTGGATACCTTAATTCTAGGATTAATTATTATGGATATTGCTATCATACAAATACTTAAAATCCAGTGAATAATTCCAAACTTAGATATCAATAAATTTAATCCTGCTATAGTAAATAAACAATATTTAATTAGAATTAAAAGCGAATTTATAGAAATACCTTTTATTGAAAGTATTCTAAATCCTAGGAAAGACATTCTAAGCCCTACAAATGCCAATAATATACCTGTAATATCTTGAATTAAGTAATAGTATTCAAAGTTCATACTTAATCAACTCTTCTCTGGGCAATGTCAAATATCTCTAATTCTTCAATTTCATCATCTGTATATGTAAGCATAGTAAAGCCAGTTACACCATAAATAAATGAAATTATAGGAGTAATCCAACTTAAGAAACAGTATGGTATAAATTCTAGTGGACTTACACCAAGAGTTTGGGCACAGAAAACAGCATTTGAATTCCAAGGTATTAATGGTCCACCAAGTGTGGCTGTATCTTCTATAATTCTAGATAGATTCTGTGGTTTTAATCTAAGCTCTTTGTATATTGGTGACATTAAAGTTCCAACAAATACTGAAGTAAACATCATTGATGAGCTAAATGCATTTGCAAAGTAACTTACTATAAAGGTAGACCCAACCAATTTAGTTCTAGATTTTCCTATTTTAGTTATCATAGGCTGAAGTAGTACCTCTAAGAACCCAGTTTTTTGGAGAATACCAGCAATAACAAAAACTACAAAGACTAGTAAAACGGTTTCAGCCATGCTCATGATTCCCCCACGATTTAATAGCTTGTCAGCATAGGCAAATCCAGTATCGATAGTAAAACCTGATAGCATATAATTTAAAATATCGCCTATTTTTTCTCCTTCTTGAAATACAGCTATGATAAGCCCCATTATAGCTGAACTTAATATAGATATAATAGGAGGTTTTTGTAACAATAGAAGTAATAATAAAAACATTATTGGAATCATTGCTACTAAACCAATATGAAAGTTTGAATTTAATACATCTTTAATTTGGTTTATTTGAACATAGTCAATAGTGTTATTTGAATATTTTAAGCCAATTACTGTATATAGAACTATACATATTACGTATGCAGGTCCTGTTGTGTAAACCATGTGTTTCATATGTGTAATCACATCTGTCTTACAAACTGCTGCAGCTAAGTTTGTAGAATCTGATAGGGGAGACATCTTATCTCCAAAGAAAGCGCCAGAAATGACTGCACCAGCTGTTAAACCAAGAGGAATACCCATGCTAGTGCCAATACTCATCATTGCTATACCAGAAGTTCCAAGAGTTCCCCAAGATGTACCTGTAGCAACAGAAGTAAGTGAACAGACTATTAATGTTGTAAGTAAAAAATATTTGGGTGTTATTATTGTTAGACCGCTATACACTACTGTTGGTATCGTACCAGCAGCTATCCAAGCTGCTATTAGTACGCCAACAGAAAGTATAATTAAATTTGATTGAAAGGCATCCTTACCAACCTCAAATCCGAAAGCCTCTATTTCATCATTAGTGTAACCAAGCTTCATAGCAGCAGGAACTACTATAAGCCATGAAAGTAAAAACATTATAGTTATAGAGGCATTAAATACAACTATACCAATTGATGTTAAAGCTATTATTGCAAGCATTACTAACAAGGAATATCTAAATGAAGGTCTTTTTCTTTCTGTATCTATTTTCATAGTGCAAATTCTCCTTAAATATTTTAGTTGATTGCATTTTTTATTCTTATAAGAGCTTCTTCAAGCATACTTTTTGGACATGCTAAGTTTATCCTTTGATACCCTTTTCCTCCAATGCCAAAACTATTTCCTTGATTTAAGGCAATCTTACCTTTTTTAACAAGTATACTTTCTAGTTCATCATCACTCAATCCAAGTTCACTAAAGTCTACCCATAATAAATAAGTTCCCTCTGGTTTTCTAACTTTAAGTTTTGGCATATTTTCATTTATATATTTTATAGCAAAATCTATATTGGATTCTAAATATTCCAAGAATGATTCTAACCAAGGTTCACCATTATTATATGAGGCCTCTGTTGCAACTAAGCTGAAGCAATTATTTCTTTTTATATCAATTCTAGTGAAGGCATTATCTAACAACTTATAGTCTTTTTCATCAGGTAGTATCACATAAGATGATTGAAGACCAGCTATATTAAAAGTTTTAGTTGGAGCCATACAAGTAATTGTATTTTTTTCATATTCTTTAGAAATAGATGCCATAGGGATATGTTTATGTTTTTTTAATATAATATCACTATGTATTTCATCAGATATTACTTTTACATTATGTTTAAGGCAAATGTCTCCTAGTTTTTTTAATTCTTTTTTTGTCCATACTCTACCAACTGGATTATGAGGATTGCAAAGTATAAACAATTTTACATCTTTAATCTTGCTTTCAATGTCTTCATAATTCATTACATAATTTCCATCTTCTAGTTTTTGTAATGGGCTTATAACCAGTTCTCTATTATTATTTTTTACAACGCTATTAAAAGGACTATAAACTGGTTCTTGTATCATTATTTTGTCGTTTTTTTTTGTAAGTTCGTTTATTAAAAGACTTATAGCTGGTATAACACCTGGGCTATAAACTAACCATTCACTTTTAATTTTCCAGTTATGTCTTCTATCTAGCCAATTTACTATCGATTTATTGTAAGAATCTGGTCTTGTTGTGTAACCATAAATCTCTTGCTCTAGTCGATTTTTTAAAGCATCAATTATACAAGGGGCAGCTTTAAAATCCATGTCAGCTACCCACATAGGAAGTAAATCATTGGTTCCATATTTTTTATCCATCTCTGACCATTTAGACGAAAAATTATTACTTCTATCAACAACTTCATTAAAATTATAATTCATTATAAAAACCTCCAGTAATTTTAAAATTTATGTTAATAATATTAAGCAAACAACATGCCAAGATGGATAATAAAAAGTAATTAACAATAAGTTAATATTTGATATTAAGTAATTTCAAAGTATAGAGCAATTAAAAATATTAATTATATTTAGAACTTTGTGGAAAAGCTTATTTCGAATAAAGTTTCATATGTATGAAAATATAAATAAATGGGGTTAAGTGGTTTAACAGTTTAACTTATTAGACCTGTTTATATTTTTTTATAAATTCAACCCCTTTTGATGTTATAACTGAACCACCACGACCAACAAGTATGTCTACAAGTCCAAAGTCTTGTAATTCTAGAAGTATATTTCTAATCTGTTGTTCTGTCAGAAATCTATTTTCATTTAAAGCTATTTTGTACAGACTTTTTCTGCCAATTCTTTCTTTTAAATCATAAGCCTTCTTTAAATTGTCCAATATAAATAGGTATTCCTCTAAAGGTCTTTTAAAGTTATAATCATGTTTTATTAAGTTTTTGTCTTTGTTAATGTTTAATTGATATTTTACTGTTTTATCTGTTACTTTGTTACAGACAGTCCTACTATAATTTGAATCTATAGTATCCAATATATATTCAGGTAAGTCACAAATTTCTATAACATCTTTTCCTAAGTAGCAGAAGTATTCCCCTAAATTTCTTAATTCCCTTACATTTCCTTCCCATTTATACACTTTAAAGATTTCTTTTACTTCTTCACTTAGAATAAAATTACATGGAATATCATACTTTAGAGAATTGAAAATCTCAAATATATCAGTAGGCCTTTCTCTAAGAGGGTGTATTTTAAGAGGAAGAACGTTTAATCTAAAGTATAAATCTCTTCTAAACATGTCTTTAGATACAAGTTCTTTTAAATTTCTATTAGTAGCTGCAATTATTCTTACATCAATATCAATGACATTGTTTGAACCAATACGCCTTACTTGTTTTTCTTGTATAACTCTAAGTAATTTAGATTGAGAATTTAAATCCATTTCTCCAATTTCATCCAAAAATATAGTTCCATTGTTAGCTAATTCAAATAAACCAATCTTTCCACCTTTTTTAGCACCAGTAAAAGCACCTTCATCATAGCCAAATAGTTCGCTTTGTAATAAATTTTCTTGAAAAGTACTACAATTTACTGCTACGAAAGGACCATCTTTTCTTCTAGAGGCGCTGTGAATAGATTGAGCAAATAATTCCTTGCCAGTACCACTTTCACCAATTATTAAAATAGAGGAGTTTGATTGAGCCATACTATTGGCAATTTTTTTTGTATTAATGGTTTGTATACTAGAGCCTAATATATCATCAAATGTATATTTACTGACATTACCTGAATTGACTAATTGTGCTCTTAACTTGGCTTGCTTTTTTTCTAGTTGAGAGAATTTGGTCATTTTCAATATAAATCCATCAAATACATTTAATTGTATATGTTTAATCTCTAAATTTATATCTACATGATTTATTTTAATTAATTTTTCATAAAATGGAGCTTTATTGGTTAATATGTTTTGAAAATTTATTTCTCTTATACAATCACCAATAAATTCATAAATCATTTCATTTGCATTTATAGATAAAATTTTTCTAGCCATATGATTGTAAAATTGAATTATCCCATCATTATTGGTGCATATAATTCCATCATCAATTATAGATAATAATAAATCAAATTGCCTTTCAAATTTATTTGCATCTAATAGTAACTCACCTGTACTATAGCTTGTAGGTATTATTTTCTCTACATATTTTTTTATTAAGTCATCTTTTATTAGATGTTTTAGTTTAGTTTTTGTAGCAATTTCAACTATACAACTTAAATCTATTATTCTATATTTCAAGTCTATAACTTCACAATTTTTAACTTTAGGTAAGATTTTTTCGCCAGGAGTTAGTATTATAGCATCTGTAGGAGTAAATTCTATCTCTGGATAACAAGGTAGGATATTGATATTGTCTATTCCTAGTCTATGTATTAAAGATATTGTCTCTATTGCCATATCCTTACTTAGATTATATACATAAATAATTTTATCTTTTTCTAATCTTGATATCATATCTATACTGTTCTTTTCAAATGTTAACTTAGGTACAATAATTTGAGCATCATGATGGGATAATTTTGCTATCTCATCATATTTTAAATAAGCAGATAATAGTATCAGACTTTCTTTAAAAAATCTTAAATTTCCTTCTTCAAATGAGTATAAATTTATTTTTATATTGTTACCTAAAAATTGTCTTATTTGGTCTTCATAAATTTCTCCAGCATCTTTTTTTAAACTTACAATAGCTAATTCCATTTGTTTCATTTTAACCTCTCATACAAATTTGACTTATTTTAGATTATATAACAATTAAACTAGATATAAATAATTTTGTTTAATTGTTATTATAAATTTATTATAGATTATATGTGGAAGTAAAAGAAATCGCTAAAATTATTCCTTTTATTTTTGTTTTTTGTATCTATTTGGTATAATAGTATTAAAGCGTATAATAATTTAGGCAAAATTTTTTAAGAGGAATATTAGAGGAGAATATAATATGAAAAAATGTCTTTACTGTAATAGGGATATAAAGTCACCAAATAATAAATTAGCTATACAATATGATGACAATACAAATATATATCCATGTCGTGCAGAATGTAAGGAAAAAATTGAAGAATATATAGCGAAAAAACCTACATATAAATTTATAAATATATTAGAGGTTCTTTTAGGTGTGGGTGGAATATTTTGTTTTTTGAGTAAATGGACTATTGCAGCCCAAGTTGTACTTGGAATTGATGCATTGGTTATATTTTTATTTCCATTAGCAGGGTTTAAGATGAATGGAAAGTTAAGTATGGAACAAACTAAGAATCAAAGTAGGTCTATTGCAATATCAATTTTAGCATTTATAGTAGTAATAACTGTATTGTATTTTAAACAAATTGGTAAGTAGAGCATAATTGAATAAGACATCATTAGAGTATGAGGTGAGTTTATGGAAGAAAGAAAATTAGCACCAAACAATGAGAGAGAAGCTCTTATAAAAAGATTAAAGAGAATAGAAGGTCAAGTAAAAGGGATACAAAAGATGGTAGAGCAAGAGCGTTATTGTGTTGATATACTGGTTCAGATATCTGCTATAAGGTCTGCTATAAACAGAGTGGGCACGATTATACTGGAAAATCATATAAAAGGATGTGTAGCAGAAAGCATCAAACATGATGATGGTGAGCAAACTGAAGAGATGATAAAAGAACTTATGGATACTATAAATAAATTTACAAAATAAGGAGGCGGTTAGTTATGAATCAACAAGGATTTATTATGGAAATTGTTGATGATAGAACTGCAAAATTAAAAATGCAAAGACATTCAGCTTGTGCTGCTTGTGGAAAGTGTGCTACTACAGATTCGGCAGAGTCGAAGGAAATATTAGTAGAAGTAGATAACACAATTGGTGCAAAAGTTGGTGACCATGTAGAAGTAAGTATGGATAATATGAATGTATTAAAAGCAGCTGTAATGGCTTATATAATACCACTTATAGCACTTCTTGTGGGAACAATAGGGACTTACTATATATTAGGTGCAATAGGAGTAACATCTGGTGTTGAAGCCATAAGTGGATTGGTTGGAATCTGCCTTACAATACTTTGTTATCTGTACTTAAAGAAGAATGACAAAAAATTCAGAGATAGTAGAGAGTTTATACCAGTAATAACAAGAATATTAATTGACCTTTAAAATAATTAAAAAAAAGCAATGTACTTTTTGAATAAATACCCAGTGTGTATTTGCAAAACTTTAGTACATTGCTATTTTTGTGTTTTATTTCGATTTTCTGTATGGAATAAAGTTTTTTCTGATTTTTAAAAGATTCAATGTTCTTACAAAAGAAGTTACAACTAATACACCTAATGCTATTGCAGCACTTAAAAATAGGGCATCTGTACCTTTTGACATGGCCAAAGAATAATTTTTTTGAATCAAAGATAACATTGTATTGTACAATCCAATACCTGGTATTAAAGGAAGAATACCTGGTATTACGAACACAATAGCTGGTTGCTTTAATTTTCTAGCTAAAGTCTCACTACATGCTGAAACTAAAGCAGCAGCTATAAATCCTGCAAAAACTGCATTTGTAGTAAAATTAAATAAATAAACATACACAATCCAGCCAATTCCACCAGTTATTCCAGCTGGAAGAAGTAGATAAAGTGGAGCATTAAAGAAAACAGCAAATCCAGCAGTTGCAATGCCTGAAAATAAAAAATGTAAAATCATTGACATATCAGTCATTAGAAAGGACCTCCTATTCTATACCATGTATCAAGAACAAAACCAACTCCAGAAGCAATTGCAATAATAATCATAGCTGCATCAAAAGCACGAGAAATTCCTGATATTAAATTACCTGATATTAAATCTCTAATAGCTTTTATAAAGGCAACTCCTGGGAGTAGTGGCATTATAGCACCAACTATAAGCATCTTAGGGTCATTTAAAATGCCTATTTCAACTAACAGAACTCCTGAAAGTGCAATTAAAAAAGAGGATACTAAACAGGAAAACGCAGATATTGCACTTATCTTCATAGTTTTATCATAAGTAATTGCGGCAAAGATTGCTATTATAAATGTAAGTATAAAATTTAATACATAATTCCCTCCAAGCAAACAAGCAAAACAAGCAGATGCAATTCCTGTACAAGAGTAAAATAACCACAAAGGATAAGGTTTTACATCTTGGATTTCATAAAGACGTGCAATGGCATTATCAATATCATATTCTTTGTCGCTTACAAATTCTCGAGAAAAACTATTTAATAAAGAAATCTTATTTAAGTTTATACCTCTTGATTGAATCGTTTTCATAAATGAAAAGCCATCAAATTTTTCATCAGAAATAATTATTACTGTAGGAGTTGTAAAAATATTTACATGATAAAATCCTCTTGACCTGCATATTCTAAGGACACTGTCTTCAACCCTAGATGTTTCAGCTCCATTTTTTATCATAAGTTCCCCTACAAATAGAGCTAATTTTAGAATATTTTTCTTATATTCAAGCTCCTCATTTTGATTCATAAATACACCTCCAAATTAAAAACCGTAATATTGAAATTATACCAAATTTCTAAGCAATATTCCTTAATATATATATAAATTATATTATCTTTTTTTATTTAAAAATAGTCACATTTAAATTATATCCAATTAAAAGAATTAGACAATATTATTTATTATATTTTAACTTAAAAATAAAGAAAGTAACTATGTTAAATATGGAAAAATAGCAAAACACTTGACTATTAATTTGTAAAGGACTATAATAATAAATTATCATATTGATAAAAACGAAAATTATGAAATGTCTGTGAAAATAAAAATTAAATAATAACTAGGAGGAGTAATATGTTTGAGAACTTGAAAAAAGCGGACCCTGAGATTTATGAAAGTATGAAAAGAGAGTTAAAAAGACAACAAAGAAATATTGAATTGATAGCATCTGAAAACATAGTATCAGTTCCAGTGATGGAGACTATGGGAAGCCATCTTACAAATAAGTATGCAGAAGGTTACTCAGGAAAAAGATATTATGGTGGATGTGAGTACATAGATGAAGTTGAAACTCTTGCAATAGATAGAATCAAAAAAATATTTGGAGCAGAGCATGCTAATGTTCAACCTCACTCTGGAGCAAATGCAAATATTGGTGTATATTTTGCTATGTTAAAACCAGGTGATGTTGTTATGGGAATGAATTTATCTCAAGGTGGACATTTAACTCATGGTGCTCCAGTTAATATTTCTGGTCAGTATTATAAATTTTATGAATATGGCATAGACAAAAATAGTGGACTTATAGATTTTTATGAAGTTAGAAAAATAGCGCATGAAGTAAAACCTAAAATGATAGTTGCAGGAGCAAGTGCATATCCTAGAGAAATAGATTTTAAAAAATTTAGAGAGATAGCTGATGAAGTTGGAGCATTGCTTATGGTAGATATGGCCCACATAGCAGGTCTTGTTGCAGCTGGTCTTCACCAAAATCCATGTGAAGTGGCTGATTTTGTTACAACAACAACTCACAAAACTTTAAGAGGGCCTCGTGGAGGAGTTATTCTTTGCAAAGAAAAGTATGCTAAAGCTATAGACAAAGCAATATTCCCTGGAATTCAAGGTGGGCCTCTTGAGCATATAATTGCATCTAAAGCAGTTTGTTTTAAAGAAGCTTTAAGTGATGAATTTAAAGAGTATCAAGTACAAGTTGCTAAAAATGCAAAAGCTCTAGCTGAAGAACTTATTAAAAGAGATTTTAAATTAATTTCTGGAGGTACAGATAATCATTTAATATTATTAGACTTAACTAATAAAAATATAACTGGTAAAGCTGCAGAAAAAAGATTGGATGATGCTTATATAACAGCTAATAAAAATACAATTCCATTTGACCCAAATGGTGCTCTTGTTACAAGTGGGATAAGACTTGGTACTCCAGCTGTAACTACTAGAGGTATGAAAGA
Source organism: Clostridioides sp. GD02404 (assembly GCF_045898275.1). Lineage (NCBI taxonomy): Bacteria > Bacillati > Bacillota > Clostridia > Peptostreptococcales > Peptostreptococcaceae > Clostridioides > Clostridioides sp. GD02404. The sequence goes on along the minus strand of NZ_JBJOCA010000048.1, from coordinate 8,343 downwards.
AGAAGATATGGCAATAATTGCTGAGGCCATAGACCTATGTTTAACTTATGATGAAGAATCTAAGGCTAGAACATTAGTTGTTGGATTAACTGAAAAATATCCTTTATATGAAGAATATAATATTATGGATTAATTATAAAGAATAATTAAATAAAGTATGCTTAAATAATTATAATGATTGTGTATGTATTTGAATATATAGATATAAAACCCAATTGGTATAGGAGATAATCTTCTATATTAATTGGGTTTTATACTTTTTAATTAAAACTTTAAGATTTCTTAAGAATTATACTAGGTTTTTCTAAAGATTTAAAGTCTATACTTATAAATATAGTAATTAGAGGAAAAGAAAGACTTTAATGAGGAGGGAATCTTATGAAAGTATTAATTCTTACAGGAAAATTTGGTATGGGTCATTACTCAGCATCAAATTCTTTAAGTGAAGATATAAAAACAAAATTTAATAATTCAGAAATAATAATTAAAGATATATTTGAATATATTATGCCTAACTATTCTGATAAAATGTACAAGACTTTTTCTATTCTTGTAAATCGGGGGAGTAGTCTTTATAATTTATTTTATAAATGTACAGAAAATGGAAAGAAAGATATAAAATTTACTTTTTCAGATTATTTTTTAACTAAATTAGACAAGTTACTTAATGAAATACAACCAACAGTAGTTATTTCAACTTTTCCATTTTGTTCACAATTAGTATCAAGATATAAGGAAAAGTATAATTCAAATCTTCCTTTGATAACATGTATAACAGATATAAGTAGTCACTCAGAATGGATTAGTAAAAATACAGATTGTTACTTAGTAGCTAGTAAATCTACGAAGGAAGAACTTGTTTTTAAGGGAATAGATGAAGAAAAAGTTAAAGTTAATGGTATTCCAGTAAAAAAAGAATTTAAAAAAATAGAACATATAAATCACTCAAATAAAAAAAATATACTTATAATGGGTGGGGGTTTAGGGTTACTGCCTAAGTCAGAACAGTTTTACAGTGAATTAAATAGTTTAGAAGGAGTAAAAACCACTGTAATAACTGGTAATAATAAAAAAATGTACTATAAGTTATCTGACAGATATGAAAATATAGAGGTAGTAGGCTATACGAATGAAGTATATAAATACATGAAAAATGCTGACCTTATTATTTCTAAACCAGGTGGAATAACTCTATTTGAAACTATTTATTCAGAACTTCCAATATTAGCATTTAATCCATTTTTACAACAAGAGATAAATAATGCTGATTTTATATTAAATAATAAGATTGGAAGAATACTTGATAAAAATAAAAAATACTATGTAGATGAAATAAAAGATTTAATTTATGATGATGCCACTCTTCAAGAGATGAGTAGAAATATGAAAGAATTAAAAAAACAGTTTGATAACAATACATTAGAAAATATTTTATTTTCATTTGATGAACAAGGAGAGTGTATAGAATGTATGTAGTAGGTTTAATTATAGTTGTTGCATTGATTTTTTTGGTACATTCAATTATACCTACATATTATAACAAACTATTAAATAAAGATGTATTAAAAAATATGACTAGAGAAAATGAAATTGCACTAACATTCGATGATGGTCCAGATAAGAGATATACAGAAAAATTATTAGATGTTTTAAAAGAAAATGATATAAAAGCCATGTTTTTTGTAGTTGCAAAGAATGCTGAAAAAGAGCCTGAAATTATAAAAAGGATGTTAAGAGAAAATCACATAGTTGGTCTACATTCATTGGAACATAAGAATGCATGGCTTTACAGTTATAATTATGTTAAAAAAGATTTTATGGAAAGTGTAAATATAATGAAAAATTTAGGTGTAGATATAAACTATTATCGTCCACCATGGGGTCATACTAATATATTTTCAAATCTATTTGTTAAAAAATATAATCTAAAAATGACATTATGGGATGTAATGGCAGAAGATTGGAGTAAAGATAGTACTGTAGAGATTATTATAAACAAGTTAATGAGTAGAACAAAAGAAAAGTCTATAATTTGTTTGCATGATGCGGGTGAAAATTCAGGTGGCGCAGTAGGTGCACCTGAGTGTACTATTGAAGCTTTGAAGATAGCCATTCCAAAACTTAAAGATAGTGGTTTTAAATTTGTAGCACCAGAAAGGATGTAGCTATGATAAGTAAAACTGAAAAGAAAAATAAGTGCCTAGGTAGTGTTGCTTTTTTAGTTTTACTAATGGGCATAACAGGATACTTTGTTTTTAGAGGGCAATCAATTGAATCATTAATAAAATCATTAAAAGGTGCAAGCCCTATGTTTATACTAATTGGATTTATGATGATGATTATATATGTTGCCTGTGAAGGTATAAACATATATTTAGGTGTAAAAGCCTTAAAACAAAAAACTACTCTTTTAAAATGTATGGGATATGCTTTTATTGGATTTTATTTTAGTTCAATTACACCTTCAGCCTCAGGTGGTCAACCAGCACAAGTTTATTATATGAAAAAAGATGATATAAATATATCTTACTCTTCACTTATATTATTAGTTATTGTTGTTATTCATCAAGTGGTTATATTGGCATATAGTGGAATAATGTTCATTATGGAACGTGAATTTATACTAAATAACGTAAGTGGTATGAATATTTTACTAATATATGGTGTAATAACAAATGTAGCTCTTGTAGTTGGAGTAATCGCAATTATATTTTCAAAGAGACTGGTAAATAATTTTATAATATCAATAACAAACTTATTAGGAAAGTTAAGAATAATAAAAGATGTTGAAGGTTCAAGAAAAGTTATAACTTCTCAAATTGAAGAATATGTTAAAGGTGCCCAATATATAAAACAGAATCCAAAGCTTGTAATACAAATTTTAGCTATAACGATTATACAAATAACAGCTATGTTTTTAGTACCATTCTTTGTATACAAAGCTTTTCATCTATCAACATATACTGTATTTGAGATATTGGCAATACAATCGCTACTAAATATTGCTGTTTCATCATTGCCATTACCAGGAGCTGTTGGAGCTTCTGAAAACAGTTTTATGACATTGTTTAAAATATTTTTCCCAGGTCATTTACTAGTTCCAGCAATGTTACTTAGTAGAGGAATAAGTTTCTATGCATTTGTAGCTATAAGTGGTTTGATATGTATTATAGTACATGTAAAATCTTCTGAAAAAGTTAAATCAGTAAAAAAAGTCATTTATGCAAGATAATATTATATAGATTATTTTTATAAGTATGTCAATTTATGTATACATGTTAATTGAATAGTAAATGTATTTACAATAGTAGAAAGTATTAAAACGTGTGACATTGCTAAGCTTTTGCTAATAAAGTATAATATTTTATATAGTTTGAAATATTTAAGAAATATAGCAAAGAAAGGAGCTTAGTGATGAATAAAGAGATTCCAAAAAAAATTTTAGTAGCTGATGATAATCCTGAGATTAGAGAAATTGTAGAGATACTTTTAACTGGTGAAGGTTATGAAGTTGTTATGGCTACAAACGGGGAAGAAGCTGTAAACTTAGTAGATAGTACGATTGACTTGATTATTTTGGATGTTGTCATGCCTGTAAAGACTGGGTTTGTTGCATGTAATGAAATTAGAGAAAAAACAACAGCCCCAATCTTATTTTTGACTGCAAAAACTCAAGATTCTGATAAAGTTATTGGATTTTCAGCAGGAGGAGATGACTATTTGTCAAAGCCTTTTTCATATTCTGAATTAATTTCAAGAGTTAAGTCACTACTTAGACGTTATTATATATATCAGGGAAAGGAAAAGGAAAGAGAGCCAAACATATTACATACAAAAGAATTATATGTCAATTTAGATACTCAAGATGTTACATTGAATGGAGAACCTGTATTTTTAACAACCATAGAATATAGTATTTTAGTACTTATGTTAAAAAATAGAAAGAAGGTTTTTTCATCTGAAAATCTATATGAAACTATTTGGGATGAACAATATTTTTATACGGCAAATAATACCATAATGGTTCATATTAGAAATTTAAGAAAAAAATTAGAAAAAGACCAAAAAAATCCGCAATACATAAAAACTGCATGGGGGAAGGGGTATTATATTGATTAGCAAAATTAAGCCATCAAAGTTGGGTGTTATACTATTGATATATGTAGTAATCTCAGCTGCAGTGGCTTTTGTTTTAAATATACCACTTTACTATACTGTTGAATCTATAGTAAAAGACGTGTCAGAAGGAAAGGTATATTTTAAAAGAGAAGTAGACCAACTTATGGATGATTTTCAACTTTATGTTACTGAGAATAATGTAAGTTCAAATGATGGAGATAATATAGCAAAATGGAATGGTGATAACTGGTTTGTTTCTATGAAGATATACAAAGGAAATAAGGTTTTTTATGATACATTATACTATCCTAATGAAGTACCAGATAAAAGTGAGGAAAATGAATTTTATAGTAGTTCTATGGCTAGAAATTATGAAATACAATTTTCTAATGTTAAAGCTGATATAGTTGTAATAGCATTATTTAGATTCAGATTTCAAAATTTTATAGATGCAATCTCTATTACATTTATGGCACTTACATTTATTATAACATTCCTGCTATTATTAAGTAGAAAGATAAAATACCTAAGGAAAATAGAGATGGGTATAAAGATAGTGGAGAGTGGTAGTTTAAAGTATAGAATTCCAGTCAAAGGGAATGACGAATTATCATCACTTGCATCTAGTATTAATGAGATGAGTCAAACATTAGAGAATCAACTTATAAAAGAAAGAGAAATGAAGAATAAAAATAAAGATATAGTAACTTCAATATCACATGATGTTAGAACTCCATTAACATCAGTAATATGTTACTTAGATTTAATTAAAGACCATAAATATAATAGTCCTGAGCAACTAGAACAGTATATAAAAAATGTAAGGTCTAAAGCATATCAAATAAAAGATTTAACTGATGACCTTTTTACCCATTTTGTAAATTCTGGAGAGGAAGTTTCCAAAGAATATGAAAAGATAAATGCAAATGAATTTATTTTTCAATTGCTTTTAGATAGTTCATATACATTGGAGGAAAAAGGCTTTCATATAACCATAGAGAATGAACTTTATAATCAGTATCATATTTATGTAGATGTAACACAATTTAGGAGAATATTTGATAACTTATGTTCTAATATAATAAAATACGCTAGAAAAGATAAACCAGTAGTATTTTTAATTAAAGTTGAAGATTCTAAATTATTAATTATACAAAAAAATAGAGTGAGTAATTTTTCAAAAAATGTAGAAAGTTTTGGAATAGGTATAAAAAATTGCGAAAAAGTAGTTGCACATCATAATGGGAGTATAAATGTAAACTCAGATGATGAAGAGTTTTCTATTGAAATATCTATTCCAGTAAAGAAATTATAAAAATTTAAATTTTATATTGTACAGTTAATAATTGTGTATCTATGAGCAAGTAACAAGTTAACTTACAAGACCATATAATATTATTATCTTAAAAAAAGGGGACATAATAATATGGTTTTGACAGGAGCACATTATATTTACATTGTATTTATGGTAATTATATTAATTACTATGATTATGAAAAAGGATACAATAGTACCATGTATATTGGGTGTTTTTTTCATGGGATTATTCTTTGAGAAAAATATATTTGGGGCTATAACAGCAGTATTCAACTCATTTATTATATCTTTAAATGAGTTGGGACCAATTATTTTAATTATAGCTATTATGGTTGCTTTATCTAAAGCATTAGAAGCCAATAATGCTATACAGTATATGGTAAGGCCATTTTCAAAAGTTATAAAAAATTCTAATACTGCATTTTTTGTAACTGGATTTGTCATGTTAATTCTTTCATGGTTTTTCTGGCCGACTCCAGCTGTTGCTTTAGTTGGGGCTGTTTTTTTACCTGTTGCTATGAGAGCTGGATTACCAGCAATTGGTGTTGCAGTGGCATTAAATTTATTTGGTCATGGTCTTGCTTTATCTACAGACTTTGTCATTCAAGGGGCTCCAAGTATAACAGCTGGTGCAGCAGGAGTTGCAGTATCATATGTTATAAATGATGGTATGATTCTATTCTGGGTAATGGGAATTGTAACAATATCTATGGCATTTTATACATTGAAAAGAGACATTAATAAGGGAATGTTTAGAGAAGAACTCAAAGATTTTGAAAGTGAAGAAGTGGAAGAGTTTAATGGAAAATCTAAAATAGCAACTATTTTAGTAGCTTTAGGATTTCTTGCTGATATAATTGCAATGTATGCATTTGACCTAAAAGGAGGAGATGCTTCAGCTCTTTTAGGTGGTACAGCAGTGTTTTTAATAATTATTATAAATACCATAAATTTTGGAAAAGATAGTCTTGAAAATGTCTGTGAGAATATAATTGATGGTTTTGTATTTGGTATAAAAATATTTGGAGCAATTATACCAATAGCAGCATTCTTCTATATGGGTGAAGTTGCACCTTTAACAGGCGTATTTGGAAAAGTATTAGCACCAGGCTCACAGGGCTTATTATCAGATATAGGCATAGCTCTTTCTCAAACAATACCGCTTAATAAGTTTGCTGTATCAGGTATAGAAACTATAGTAGGAGCAATAACTGGACTTGATGGTTCTGGTTTTTCTGGAATTTCATTAGTAGGCTCACTTGCTTCTGTGTTTGGAACAGCTATCAATGCAAGTGTTGGTGCATTAGCTGCATTAGGACAAATCAGTGGTATTTGGGTAGGGGGAGGCTGTTTAGTTCCTTGGGGACTTATCTCAGCAGCAGCAATTTGTGGAGTCAGCCCAATAGAGTTAGCAAAACGAAATTTTGTCCCAGTTATAACTGGGTTGATTGTAACAACTATAGTAGCGATGTTTATTATTTAGTTGAGTAAATAAGCATTAATTATGTGCAAGTTTAAATAAATCTTGATTATATACAAATAAAAAATAGATGTATAGCTGTAATTTATAGTAATGATTTTACTAACATTAAGCTATACATCTATTTTTTATTGATATTCTTCTATTAAATGATTTATATAGAAGATATTTTTATATTGTACTTTATGATGCTTAATAGACTATGTCAATTTGTAGATTTTAGATACAATTTAAAGCATTAATATTAATACTTTAAAAGTTCAAACTCATAACCTAGTTTTCTTGCATCTGATATAATATTATTTAAAATTTCTGTACTAGTTTTGGAAACTGCATGTAATAGCAAAATAGAGCCATCATGTAAATTATCCATTATTTTATTATTTGCTTCTTCATGTGATGGTTGTTTTTCAGTATCCCAATCCCTGTATGCAAAACTCCAAAACACAGTCTTATATCCTAAGTTTTTAGTCATTGCTAAACTTTTCTCTGAGTATTTGCCCATAGGAGGTCTGAAAAATTTAACCATATCTTTTCCAGTTACATCCTTATAGAGTTTTTCAACATCAGAGAATTCACCATTAAAGCTTTTTAAATTACTTGTTTTCGTTGGCATAGATGGATGAGATTTACTGTGATTTCCAACTATATGTCCTTCAGACACCATTCTTTTAACTAAGTCTTTATTTTCCTTTATGTATGGAGATGTAACAAAAAAAACTGCTTTAACCTGATTCTGTTTTAAAATATCTAGTATCTTTGATGTATATCCATTTTCATAACCCTCATCAAATGTAAGGTATAAAGTTTTCTGACTATCTTTTTTAGGTCCATTATATATGGCATCATAGTCAGAAAATTTAAAATCAATGTCAGTATTTACCTCTGGGGTCTTATGTTTAGTGTTTGGTATATAAAACCAATCAAGAGTGGTGTTATCTAAAGAGGATACATCTAGCTTGTCGCTATCATTATTAATAGTATCTTGTTTTGATGGTTTATCTGTTCCATCTGAAACGACAACATTGGAAGTATCCTTATCGCTATCTAATTCTTTATTATCTTCTTGTGACTGTGTTTCTTTATTTTGGTTTGTATTTTGTTTGCTCTGTGAATTTGAACATCCAACAATAAAAAAAATAGATAGACAAATTAATGCTAAAAAATATAATATCTTTCTAAACATTTTGAAGCTCCTTTCTAAATTAACAACAATTGTACATAGTATCATTATAATTGTAAATTCTTACTAATAATAGTTACATCTTTGGAAATAAAGTCATAAGAGTATTACAAATAGATGAATAATCGATAAATTTAAGAAAAAATGAAAAAAGTAGTTGACCATACTAGAATAAGATGTTATTATAATAAATGTGCTCAACAAGAAGTAAAAAAATAACAAGCACAAAGAAGCAAATTAAATG
>NZ_JBJOCA010000047.1:0-19864 GCF_045898275.1 Clostridioides sp. GD02404 | reverse complement strand
ACAGGAACCCTGTGACTTTAGTCATGGGAGGTTCAGAGGAGGGGTTACTTGGTTTAAAATATGGGAAGGAAGGAAAAATTGCGAGTAGATATATATTACTTTAATACTTACCTTCCTATTAAAAGAAAGGTGGTGTTATATTGAGTAAAATATTGATTATTGATGATGAAGTAGACTTAGTAATGTTACTTGAAGACGAGTTAAAGGGAAAAGGGCATGAAGTATTGATAGCTTATGATGGACAGACTGGTATAGAGTTATCAAAAAAGCAGCCCGACCTTATCATACTAGATATTATGATGCCTAAAATGGATGGTTTTGAAGTATGTCAGGCAATTAGGGATGATGTCTTGTGTCCAATTATATTTTTGAGTGCAAAGCAGTCAGAAACTGACAAAATCAAGGGTTTGACCTTTGGAGGGGATGATTATATAACAAAACCTTTTGGACTACGTGAACTTATGGCAAGAATTGAAGCCAATTTGCGTAGGGAAAAACGGTCACAGTATATCAATGAAGAGAACAAACGCTCTACATTGTACTTTGGAAAGTTATGTCTATATATGAGGGAACGTACAGTTAAAATTGATGGTAAGGAGATTGATTTAACTAAAATAGAGTATGATATTGTTGAACTACTAGCACTCCATGCAGGACAAGTCTTTTCTAGAGAACAAGTCTATGAAAAAGTATGGGGATGCGATTCCGAGGGCGATTCTTCAACTGTTGTTGAACGAATTAAAAAAATACGAGCTAAGTTTGCCGCTGTGATGCCAGAAAAAGAATACATTTCTACAGTTTGGGGAATTGGATATAAGTGGAATAAAATGTAAGGAAGGAGAAGATATTAAATGAAAAATCAATCACTTATAACACAATTCAGGCGCACCTTTCTTTTGATTATAGTGGCTAGTATAGTCTCCACAGTAATTACTTATGTGTTTGCTATTTACTTGTTTATATATTCATTAAATAAAGACATTTATCCAGCAAATTATTATGAGAGGCAAGTTTCTGGAATTGAGGCATACGTTAATGAAAAAAACATAGACTTGTTATCTCAATCGAATGAAGACGAATTAAAAAGTATTATTCATGGGAATGGGATTTTATATCAAGTTGTGGATGATAATGGCAATGTCTTGTATAGTACTAATCCACAAAAACCATTCAAGACAAAAGAAGAATTGTTTAGCAATTTTAGCAAAAAAACTTCTCATAAAGGAAGTTATATCTATACTATTCCTATCAAAGATGACAATGGGAAGGTTGAGGGAGCTGTTATTCTATCCTATGTAGTAAAAGTTACATTTGCAAATAATAGGGGGAAATTTATAGGTGTAATTATTGCAACAGGTTTATTCTCTCCATTTCTATATATTATTGGGTTTACTATATGGTTTTCTAAAGATTTTGTAAAAAATATCAATAAACCAGTACATCTCTTAATCGATGCATCCAAGAAGATAAGAGAAAAGAACCTTGATTTTGAAATCGACTACTACTCAGATAATGAACTTGGAGAACTTTGCAGTGCTTTTTCTGAAATGAAAGATGAATTAAAGAAATCTTTATCTGTACAGTGGAAAATGGAACAGGAACGTGTTGAGATGGTAGAGGCTTTAGCACATGACTTGAAGTCTCCTCTTTCTATTATTTTGGGATATACAGATGCACTTATTGACAATAATTTAGAGGGTAACGAAAAATTACACAGGTATCTTACAGTTATAAGAGAAAATACAGAAAAAAGTGCATCTCTTGTTCAGAAAATGCAATACACTTCTGATTTGGAAAAATCAAATATACAATTGAACCTCGTCCCTGTAAATTTACCTGAGTTTTTGGAACAAAAGGTACAGGGCTATGAATTACAGGCTCATCAAAAAGAAATCAAGCTTGTTTTAAAAATACAGGGTAATATACAATCTCCAGTTCAAATAGATGTTGATAGATTGACACGAATTTTTGATAATATTATATCCAATAGTCTAGAATACACTCCAGTAGGTGGTAGTATTAACATCATCGTAGAAACTGAAAAAAACTATATCTATTATAAGATTTGTGATTCTGGTAGTGGGTTTAGTTCTAAAGATTTGAAAAAGGCTCTTGATAAGTTTTATAGAGGTGATGAGGCTAGACAGACTAAAGGTGGTCATTCTGGTCTTGGACTTTATATTGTTAAGCAATTGGTGGAACAGCTTGGAGGTTCTGTCAAAATAGAAAATTCAAAATCAGGTGGGGCATGTGTTATATTTTGGCATGTCTCTTAATTACTTAAAAGCTTTATAAATTTAACTTATATATTTTAAATCAAAAGAGGAGGGATATTATGCCTCCTCTTTCTTAAATTTCAATTAATATCTATGCAGTCAATTATATTCATCTTTTTAACTTTTCTTAATGGAATAAGAGTAGCTATTATACATGCAAGTATAGAAACAAGAGTAGCTTGTGAGATTGAAAGAATTGGTATATTAGCAAAATCAAGTTTTTCTATAGTTGCCATGTTTATGATAATAGCACTGGCATATCCAGCAATAGAACCAAATATGGCTGCGAAAATTCCATAGTAAGCACCTTCCCATAAAAACATCTTATAGAGGCTACTATTACTCATACCAATAGCTCTTTTAACCCCAATCTCATTAATTCTAGTATTTATATTTGTATTAGTTGTGTTAATTATGTTTAAAGTACCAATCAAGCCCACAAACAGGATTACTGCCCATGCTAGAAATTCTATTTGTTTAAAACTCTCTTTGAGTTGCTTGTCTGATTCGATATATGATATCCAATGAGAGCCAGGGTTATTTTTACAAATCTGTTCTATAGATAATCTTATTTGTTCTAAATCTGATTTATCTTTAGCATAAATGTTTATTTGATTGAACTTGTCCTTGTTTGTCAAAGTATCATAAACAGAGTCATATACAATAATATCAACACCATTTAGCCAACCCTTACCTTGTAAAATAAACATTTTATCTATTGTATTATATGTTTCTAGTTGCTTTTTATTTATTGTAATACTGTCCTTTGGCTTTAGGCTTGTATATTTAGTTTTTATACCTGGAGTAGAAATCGCAACTGGATTTTTTATAAAACAAATAGAACCATTTTTGAAATCTTCTAATGTAGAATCTGTAATAGAAGGCATACAATCTTTTAAGGTTTGCTCATCGATTCCAATGATTTTTAACATCTCACCGCTATTTTCAAAATTGATATTTGTATCTATTTCCTCTTGTTTGTATTCTGAGTATTTTATAAAAGAAGTACGATTGATATCTTTCATGCTATTTATTTTATCTAGAATAGATTTATCAAAACCAGTTATTTCGTTTGTTAAGGAGAAATCTCCTTCTTTTAAACTACTTACTGATTTAGATACATCTAATACATTAGAAAACTCACTCAGTGCAACGAATACTGTTATGCTCATAAATAAAGAGAGTATAGTTATTATAGTTCTTCCTTTATTTCTTTTTAAGTTTAACCATGCAAGATGTCTTTCAAAGTTTTTTATTGTTTTTTCTTTTCTAATCTTTCTTTTGATTTTAGTAGTAGTACCAGCCATAGCAGTTTTTGGAGATACATGTGAAGCGTATATTGCTGATGGTAATGCCGAAATAAGTGAAAAAATCAACGACATACTAGAACTTACTAATAATGGGAATAGATAAGCATTTGAGTTCTTATGTATAAGCTCAGTTATTTCTGTATTATTATTTGCTAGAAGTATATTTGGGTTTAAGATATTAGTTACCATTGTAGTTATACTTTCAGAAGATATAATTCCAACTATAACTCCAATAGGTATAGCAATAGCACATAAGATTAAAACTTGTAAAATAATAAGCTTATATAGTTGCTTTGGTTCAGCACCTATTGCTCTTAGACATCCATATTCTTTAATCTTCTTTGTGACAGATATTTTTAAAATATTATAGATTACAAGTCCTGAAGCCAATAAAACTAATAAAGCAACGAATAAAGATACCAATATAATAATAGATATACTATCATCATTAGAATTATCTTTTTCAAACTGTATCCCAAGTGCATTTAAATAAATCCAATTATACTGAATTGAATCGTGAGGAAGACCTATATTTTTAGCTAATTGATTCACTATTTCTTGAAATTCGTCTTGTTGTTTTACTTTAAAATCTAATGAAGATAAGGCATATCTCTTAGGCAGAAAATTTTCTGATGTGCCTTTGCCTACAATACCATTTACTATGCCACTTGCATATCCTGTATAATCATCTTCTAAAATACCACTCAATTTAAAGTTGGCTGTGTAATTATACGCTGGTATAGTATCTTTTAAAAGTGAAATATCCAAATTCATAGATACTGTCATACCTAGTTTTGGTTTTATACCCATAAGTTTTAGCGTATTTTCATCTAAGGCTATTTCATTATCATTTTTAGGAAGATTTCCAGACTTTAATTTTGTTAACTTTGGATAGTTGGAAAGTCCTATTTTATCATACTCTTTTACAAGTACAGAGATACCAGCATCCTTTATTTTACTAGTACCAAGAGCTATTGAAGTACCAGCTTGATAAATTCTACTATCTTTCTTTATTTTATCAACTTGATTTTTGGTAAGTTGATGAAAGGATACATGCCTATCCCCATTAAAAGAGCGAGCTTGTTCAATTCTTAAATTTTGAAGTATAGCAATTGACTGTCCAATCACAGTCGTCATAATGGTTGATAGTACTATTGCGATAATAATAAGCGCAGTCATAAGTTTTTGGCTTTTTAATTCTTTTATTGAAAGTGAAAGATAACTCTTCATTATTATTCCACCTCCATAAGTGCGCCATCAATAATTGAAAGTCTTCTATCAGCAAGTTTTGCAATTCTATCATCATGAGTGATTACAACTAAAGTCTTACCAAACTGTTTTGAGGTTTTGATAAGAAGATTCATAACTTCGCTACCACTTTTACTATCTAAGTTTCCTGTAGGCTCATCAGCAAATATTATATCTGGCTTTGCAATAAGTGCTCTTGCAATTGCAACTCTTTGTTGCTGACCACCTGAAAGTTCATGAGGAAGATGTTGAAGTCTGTCTGTGATTCCAAGTAATGATGAGATTTCATTTAAGTATTTTTTATCAGGTTGTTTTTTATCTAGAAGTACAGGCATTAAAATATTTTCTGATGCTGTAAGAACCGGTAAAAGATTAAACTGTTGAAAAACAAATCCAAAGGATTTTCTTCTAAGAGCAGATAATTCCTTTTCACTATATTTATATATATCTTTATCATCCAGAAACACCTGTCCAGATGTAGGGTTGTCCAAACCACTTAAGATATGTAAAAGCGTACTTTTTCCACTTCCAGAAGGACCAATTATAGAAACAAATTCTCCTGAGTTTATTTCTAAATTGACATTATTAAGTGCAATAACTTTATTGTTGTCAGAACCATATATTTTTGATAATTGTTTTGTTTTTATAATCATAAAAGACACTCTCCTTTTCTATATAAGAAGAGTGTAAGTTTTAAAACTCAATTTTTTCTCAGTTTCTCAATTTTATTTACTTAAAAATTTATTTCAAAAGGATATAGTCTATAAATTATAAATTAACAAAAACTTATAGAATAGCAGTGGGGGATTGTAAAATTGCTTTAATTTTTTGTTGAGAATTTAGCTGTAATTTTAGCACTATTGGATACGTTATTTTCAACGGAAATAGAGCCACCATGTTTTTCACATAATATTTTAGATATATAAAGACCCATACCAAAATGTAAGTTGTTGTTATTTGAAGTCTTATCTCTATAAAAAGGTTTTAAGGCTGATTTTAGAGATTCTTCACTAAATCCTATCCCATCATCTTCAATTACAAATGTAAGAAGTTCTTGTTCAAAATATATGAGTATAGATACATTATCTTTCGAATATCTAAAAGCATTTGATACTATATTTTCAATAACTCTGAAAATAATATTTTCATCAAACAATAGATTTAAATTATTTATATTACTTTTAAGTGTAAAAGATTTTTCTTCTTGTTTAGCAATGATAGATAGATTTCTATCTAATTTTTTTATAAACTTGTCTATATTCAAGAGAGCTTTTGAAACAACTAAATCTTCCAATCTTTGAGAACTACTCATATTCTCTACATAACATTCAATTCTATTAATATGCTCAGACATAAGTTGTGTAGTGGATAAAATCTTTTCATCACTAAGTTTTCCTGTTGGTATGTATTTTATTAAATAATTTGAGTAACCTTTTAGAACGGTTAGAGGATTTCTTAAATCATGGGAAAAAGCAGTATTGAGCTGTTTCCTATCATTAATCATAGTCCACATTTTTATATTATTTTTCTTTAGTTCTGACCTCATTTTATCAAAAGCATTGCAGAGAGTACCTAATTCATCATTATTTTTATATTCTAAGCAAAAGTCTAAGTTATTTTTAGATATTTCAATTGCACCTTTGTTGAGTATTTCAATAGGTGTTTTCAATTTTATCTTATAAAAAATTATATCAGCCAGTAATAAAAATCCTATAAAAAATACAAGTGGAAGCACAAGTTGAAGTGTGCTAATTGCATTAAGTAATGTTTTATCATAATCACTAAACTGGTTAATATTATTTTGTAGTATAGTTATAGTTCCTGTATGTAGAGGTGTACCTAAATACTTATTTTGTATAGAGTTATATATATTATTAAGCAAAATGTACGATAGAGCTGTAAGTACTGATGCTATAATTAGTGAAGATAAAGTAAGAAAAAAGAAAGACTTTTTTAGTGACATATTATTTATTTTATCCATTTGTAACCAACTCCCCATACTGTTTCTATGTAATTTTCAAGAGTATATTTTGATAATTTGATTCTTATTTTTCTAATATGCTCCATTATAACATCGCTATTGCCATTACTATTGTATCCCCAGATTCTATCATAAATTCTTTCTCTATCAAATACTTGACCAGGATTCATGGAGAGAAGCTCTACTATATCAAATTCTTTTTTCGAAAGTGAGACTTGATTGTTATCTATAGAAATTGACCTTTTTTCATAATCTATTACTAAATTATTATAAAATTTAATTTTGGTTTGTTTAGACTTTCTTTGTTCTCGTCTTAAATGAGCAGATACTCTAGCTTCAAGTTCATCTAAGTCGAAAGGTTTTACAATATAATCATCAGCACCAGCACGAAAGCCATTTATCTTATCAGTATTTTCAATCTTAGCAGTAAGAAATAGAATAGGGCATGATACATAATCTCTAACTCTATTACAAACCTCAATCCCATCTATTTCGGGCATATTTATATCAAGTAAAATAATATCTGGGTTCATGGATATTTTTTCTAATGCATCTTTTCCACTTTGAGCAGTGAATACCTCATAATCGTTCATTTCAAAGTAATCTTTTAAGAGTGTTATTATCCCTTCTTCATCATCTACAACAAGTATTTTATTGTTCATAAAAATTCTCCTTTCTAAATAAAAGTCTTTAAAGTATGCTTATTCTAGTATAAAAATATCAATAAATTCTCAAATTTCTAGGTGTATATCAAAATTTAATCATTAAAGTTAGTATATTTTGAGGTATTAAATAAATCAAGCATATGATTGTTGGTAATTTTAAATGAAGACATATTTTAGATTTAATACTTGTTGAAATGGGAAACTATTTTAAACTTGAGGAGAGAATTATGCCAAGAAGAATTAATAAATATAATTGTATAGGTTGTGACTCTTGTGAGAGAGTATGTAAGATTGGATGTATAACAAAATTAGAAGAAAAAAGAATACTTAATGAATCTGTATGCGTTGACTGAGGAGCTTGTTAACTTATATGTCCTAAAAAGTGTATATCTCCAAATAAATAGAAATCTCATCAAGTAAATAGAGTTAATAATAAAATAATGATTTATTTGCTAAGTCAAAACTATGAAATATGGTGAAAATAGTAGTGTTTGTTAGAGTACAACTAGAGAGAGCTATTGCAGAGCAGATTTAATTTGCCCATGCAACAGCCTCATCTCTTATGTTTATTATTTCAAAGTATTAAGTTCATATAAGTCTGTTCTTCTATGTTTAAGCAAAGGTAACTGTTGTCTTATTTCAGGAATTAAATCTCTATTAATATCAGCATAAATAATACATTCCTTTTCGTCTGCTTGAGCGATAATTTTTCCCCAAGGGTCTGAAATTCTTGAATTGCCAAAAGCTATGTAGGAAGCATCTTTATTTCTAGCAGGTGCAGCACCAACATAGAATATCTGATTATCTAAAGCACGCATTCTTACAGATAACTCCCAATGAGCAGGGCCAGTAGTCATATTAAATGCAGCAGGCAAGATAACGATTTCAGCACCTTTAAGAGCCATTAAACGTGATAACTCAGGGAATCGAATATCATAACAAATAGCTATACCAACTTTTCCATATTCAGTATCTATTACAGTAACATCATTTCCTGCTGTAAGAGTATCTGATTCTTTAAAGCTAACCTTTCCTGTAACTTCAATATCAAATAAGTGCATTTTACGATGTTTTCCAATTAGAGTTCCGCTTTTATCAAATACATAGCAAGTATTATAGATTTTTCCATCCTCTAATTCAGGTATACTACCAGACACCAGATAAATTCCATGCTTTTTAGCTAATTCACTCAATATCGTTGTCGTTTCACCTGGATATTCTTCAGCAAATTTAGGAAAGTATTTATTTTCATATGGACAGTTAAACATTTCTGGCAGAATCACAATTTTAGCTCCATTGATGGCAGCTTCCGTTACCATTTCTACAGCATGATTGATATTTTCAATTTTATTTTCTGTAGTCATCATCTGACATACTGCAATTTTATAGGAATTCATAGAAATTACTCCTTTCAATATTTTTATGTTATTATAACATATTAAATAAAAATTAGATATTCTTAGATTCTTATAAATAGATATAAATAAAATAAATAAGTGTATATAAAAAAATATGTAGATATTATTATGATTATGGGCTATATCCATATATTGACTTTTCTTATATATGTTGATAGTATTATAAATACAATAGAATAATTAATAGAGTTTTATAGGGTTCCGCAATTATTAAGGATTGGTCTGGTCCGAGATAAAACCCACAACATAGTTTTGTTGTGAACACGGAAGGATAAAAACCTGGGAGATATTTTAGAATATTTCTCAGGTTATTTTATTGGTAAAAAAAGAGATATTTGAAAAGAGGGATGATTTTATGAAATGGTTATTTTTATTTATTGCAGGTTTGTTTGAAGTTTTTTGGGCTTTTCAACTAAAAAATTCTCATGGATTTTCTAAATTAACTCCAAGCATACTTACTGTTGTTGGAATGATTGTAAGTTTTTACTTTTTATCATTAGCACTTAAACATCTTCCACTTGGAACTTCATATGCCATATGGACTGGCATTGGTACAGTTGGTACAGCTATTGTGGGGATTGCTATATTAAATGAGCCTATCAGTATAGCTAGAATTGCATGTATAGGTCTTATTGTTGTGGGGATTGTAGGTCTAAAGTTGTTGTCTACTAATTAGAATAACTTAATTTAAATAAGCTATGAAAGTAAAGATTTTCTAAATGTTTTAAGATAATTACATTTAAAAATTCTTTACTTCATAGCTTTTCTTTTTTACAAGTTTATTATATTTGAAAATTAGATGTATATACTATGTATTATTTTGCTAATAAAAGAGCAGTTAAATCCATAGGGTCAACTATTACACCATCTTTATAAACACGCATATTTCCAGATGCTATTTCATCTATTAATATTACTTCATCATTGTAGAATCCAAATTCAAATTTGATATCATAAAGCTCAAGTCCTTTTTCAGCTATAGTATCACGAACTATATTAGAAATTTTTTGAGTCATACTTTTCATTGAATCAAATTGAGCTTGAGTCATAATATTTAAAGCTTCTAGACCTTCAGATGTTATAAGTGGGTCACAACGGTCATCATCTTTTAAAGTTGCTTCTACATAACAATCTAGTTTAGCTCCTTCTTCAACACATGAACCATAACGACGTAAGAAACTACCAACAGCTCTATAACGACAAATAACTTCCAATCCATTACCAAAAACTTTTGCTGGTAGAACTTCCATAGTTGCTTCTTCTAAATTAGCACCTACATAATGAGTTTTAATTCCAGCATTGTTTAGAATTTCAAAGAATTTAACAGATGTTTCTAAATTAGCTCTACCAATTCCATCTATACTTAGGCCTACACTATTTTCACCTGGATCAAATACACCATCTTTACCAGTTACATCGTCCTTAAATTTTAATAAGTAATTTCCATTATCTAGTTCGAAAACATCTTTAGTTTTTCCTTGATACACTTTTTTCATAAACAACCTCCAAAAAGTTAAATTATTATATTGAATAAGGCATTAGTGTCAAAAAAGTTCTGATATTCGCATGAAGATTTATGTTGATACCTTATATTTAATATTATATCACAAATAGTAGTAAAATTTCCGAACATTTTTGTAAAAATAATAAAAAAAGTACATTTTATAGATTTTATGATATAAGACATATCACAGAAGGTGAGTGTCATTTATATTGACACACATAAGGCTTCATATAAAAAAAAATTGACACACTTTGACACACATTTAATGATAATCTGATAAATCGCATGAAAACAGTATTTACATATATTGGCATGGAAGTTGCTTAATATATTTAACATATAGAACATGAATGTATATTTAAATAAAATAAACAATAGGGGTGAATGGTAGTGAAGTCAGTTAGATTCTATGGTATAAGAGATACAAGAGTTGAGGATGTAGAGGTACCAAAGATATTAGAAAGCGATGATGTGATAGTAAAAGTAAAAGTAGCTGGAATATGTGGCTCTGATATATCAAAATATTCAAAGACAGGTCCACATATGGTGGGAGAAATTTTAGGTCATGAATTTTCTGGAGAAGTAGCTCAAATTGGTTCAGAGGTAAAAAATTTCAAAATAGGAGATAGAGTTGCTGTTTGCCCAGCTATGCCATGCTTTGAGTGTGATGAATGTAAAAAAGGACTATATTCAAGATGCAATAATGTATCAATAATAGGAAATAAAGAGCTTGGAGGATGCTTTGCTGAGTATACAAAGTTAAAAGAAAGAAATTTAATAAAAATACCAGATGAAATAAGCTATGAGACAGCTGCTGCATTGGAACCAGTATGTATAGCAGGACATGGTCTTTTTAGGTCAGAGACTAAAGTTGGAGATACTGTTGTAGTACTTGGAACAGGACCAATAGGATTATTTTCAATACAATGGGCAAAGATATTTGGCTCTACGAAAATAATAGCTGTGGATGTGTTTGATGAAAAATTAGAACTAGCAAAAGAGTTAGGGGCAGATATCTGTATAAATGCAAAAGACAAGAATCTTATAGAGGAAGTAAAAAAATTAACTAATGATGCTGGTGCAGATGTTGTTATTGAATCAGCAGGAACTCCAATGACATGTGGTCAAGTGTTGTTGTTAGCTAAAAAAGGGGGGACAGTGTTGTATGCAGGAGTACCATATGGAGATGTAGCTTTGACTAGAGAACAATTTGAGAAGATAGTACGAAGTGAATTGACTGTAAAAGGAACTTGGTTTGGAAATTCATTCCCATTCCCAGGAAAAGAATGGAGTGCTGGGTTATATCATATGAAGAAAGGGGATATGAATGTTGAAAAATTAGTAACACATAGAATAAACTTGGAGGAAGTGCCATCTTATTTTGAAAAAATATACAAAAGAGATATTTTCTTTGGTAAGATAATGGTTAATGTAGCTAATTAGATTATAGTATTAAAGTAATAATTTAAATTTATATAAAAAGTTTAGTTAAGAAAGGTATGATTCATATGGCAGGAATAGTTATAGCTGCACATGGAAATATGGCTAAGGCAATATTGGAAAGTGCTGAATTAATAGTAGGTAAACAGGAAAAAGTGGAAACTTTAGGATTAAACCATGGTGACAGTATAGATGATTTTAGTAAAAGATTAGAAAATGGAATTGAAAAATATAAAGATGAAGGTGTTTTATTATTGCTTGATTTTTATGGTGGGACTCCATTTAATACATCTGCTATTGTAATAAATAAATTTGCTAAAGTATGCGAATTAGAATGTTTAACAGGTGTAAATTTACCTATGCTTTTAGAATTATTTTTAAATAGAGAAAATATGAAACTAAAAGAGTTAAAAAATTTATGTGAAGAAGTTGGTATATCAGGGATTAAAGATGTAAAAGCAGTTTTAAATATATAAAATAAAAATCAGGAGGAATTATTATGAGTAATATAGCGTTAACAAGAATTGATGATAGATTAATACATGGTCAGGTTATTACTGCTTGGTGTAAGATTACATCAGCAAAAAGGATAATAATAGTAGACGATTTGGTTGTAAAAGACCCATTCATAGTTCAAGTTTTACAAATGGCAGCACCATCAACTGTTAAGGTTGAGGTACATGATGTAGAATCAGGTGCTGAGGTATTAAAATCATATAATGGGGATGAAAATTTAATAGTCTTAGTTAAATACCCTAAAACTATTTTGGGTCTAGTAAATAATGGAGTAGATTTAAAAGAGTTAAATGTTGGAGGTATGGGAGCTGGACTTGGAAGAAGAAGTTTTTATAAAAATATATCTGTATCAGATGAAGAAAAAGAAATATTTAAAGAACTAATATCAAAGAATATTAAGTGTTTTATACAAATAGTACCAGATGCAAAAAAAATTGATGTAGGAACGTTATTATAAAAATACTATCTTGTGAATCTTTAGGAGTAGATAAGGAGGAAGTCTATGCAAATTTCATTAATTCAGGCAGTATTAATAGCAATTTTTTATTATCTTTCTTGGAGTCCATGGTTGACTTATGTTGGATTTTTTACATGGAATAGACCTTTGTTAGCTGGATTTGTAACAGGAATTATATTGGGAGACCCTGTTCAAGGAGCAATTATAGGAGCAGGTATAAATATGATATATTTGGGATTTATATCGGCAGGGGGGGCTCAAATGGGGGACCCAGCTTTTGCAGGATATGTGGGGACTGCTTTAGCTATAGCATCTAAGCTAGATGTAAGTACTGCAATGGCGATAGCAGTTCCATTAGGTACTGTTGCAACGGTTCTTTGGATTGGAAAGATGACAGTAAATTCTTTTTTTGCACATTGGGCTGATAAGGAGGTTCAAAAGGGAAATGTTGACAAAGTAGCATTTATAAACATAGTACCTCCACAGATACTATTATTTGCAATGAGTTTTATACCTGCATTATTAGTTGTTTATTTTGGACCAAATGCCATAGATGGGATGTTGGAAGTAATGAATGATAATGTACTTCATGTATTTAATGTAATTGGAGCTATGTTACCAGCACTTGGAATTGCTATGAACTTAAAATTGATTGGTAATAAATTTACTATGCCTTTTTTCATATTAGGGATATTAATGGCTGTTTATTTTAAAGTAGATATAATAGTAATATCTGTTATTGGGGTAATACTTGCTCTTACAATTACTTCAATCAAGTACGGAAAAGATAGTGCTACATCTTAAATACATGAGAGGGGGAAAATATTATGTCAGATATAAAAAGTGAAGTGTCTAAGAAAACGTTAAGCAAGAAGGATGTAATAAAATCATGGTTAAGATGGTTTTTCTTTGCGCAGTCTAATTATAATTATGAAAGATTACAATCAACAGCATTTTCACATTCAATGTTACCAGTACTTAAAAAACTATATCCAGATAAAGAAGAGTTAAAACAAGAAGTTGAAACTCATTTGGCATTTTTTAATACAGAGCCTATATGTGGATGTGTTATACATGGAATAACAATAGCAATGGAGGAAGAAAAGGCTAATGGTGCAGATGAAATAAGTGGAGATGGTATGAATGCAATAAAAACAGGTTTGATGGGTCCATTAGCAGGTATTGGTGATACTTTAACTCAGGGAGTTATAACACCAATAGTGTTAGCTGTTTGTATTGGTTTGACTGAGGGAGGAGCATCAATTGCAGGACCTATATTATTTGTAATAGCTCAATATGTAATAATGACTTCAATTTCTTATGGAATGTGGACAAATGGATATAAGTACGGTAAAAAAGCTGTTGAAAGCATACTTCAAGGTGGGATAGTAAATAAGGTTATAGAGGGAGCTTCTATACTAGGTACTTTAGTTATGGGAGGACTTGTAGGTAGATTTATTAATTTATCCACACCAATAAGTTATACTAGTGGAGATTTTAAATTTAGTCTTCAAACTGATTTACTTGATAAGATATTTCCAGGATTAATTCCTTTGGTACTTACATTATTAGTACTTTTTGCCTTAAAGAAAGGACTTTCTCCAATAAAAATAATGTTTATATTAATAGTAGTGGGAGCTATTACAGGTATTGTGGGATTATTTTAAATAAATGTATATACTGTATGTGTCAAAGAGGATTATAAATAGATTGATTAAATTTATAATAGAAGTAGTAATAAAAGGTATAGTAATTAGGGTAAATTAAATTCATAATAGAGTAATTTTTAAGATTATACACATTATACAGAGTATGTAATCTTTTAAAAAGTACCTCAGAAAGATTTTTAATCTAGATGAGGTACTTTTTTATTTGTACATGAAATTTTAAGTTGATTTAAAAAGATAGCAATTACATGTAATTAATATATTATAAATAATTGTAAACTTCTTGTAACATATATTTTATATAATTGAAGCAATGGATATAATATGTAATATGATAATAAATTTTAGGGATGTGAATAGATGAATATATTAATTGCTGATGATGAAATTAGTATGCTTAAGATACTTTGTGCATATTTTAAAAAAGAAAATTTCAATGTACTTACTGCAAAAAATGGGGAAGAAGCTTTAGATATTTTTTATGAGAATAAGATAGATTTAGCGATATTAGACTGGATGATGCCAGTAATTGATGGAATAGAGGTTTGCAAAGAAATAAAGGAAAACAGTAACACAAAAGTGCTTATGTTGACTGCCAAAAGTCAAAGTGAAGATGAGATAGAGGCACTTAATATAGGAGCAGATGAATACATAAAAAAACCATTTGACCCTAGAGTTTTAATAATAAGAGCGAAGAAACTAGTAAATTATAAGAATACAATCAATATTAAAGATTTAAAAATAGATTTTAGTTCAAATAAAGTTTTTAAAAGTGGCAATGAACTACCATTGACTAAAAAAGAATTAGAATTAATGCACTGCCTAATCAATAATAAGGGGATTGTTTTATCTAGGGAAAAACTTTTAGATTTAGTGTGGGGCTTGGATTATGATGGAGATTTTAGAACAGTAGACACACATGTAAGGAGATTAAGAGCAAAGATAGGAGAAGATATAATAAAAACTTATAGAGGATTAGGGTATAGTTTGGAGGACTTTAATGACTAAACTAAACAAAAAACTGTCCATAAGCATATCCATAGTAGTTGTAGTTGTATATGTGATGTCGATAGCTATAAATAGTATGTTTATTCATAGATATTATTTACATGAAAAAAGAAATATATTGGATAATATTGCAGATGAAATCAAACATAAAGACATAAACAGATTAAAGTCAGATATTGATTCTATTGAAGAAAAAAATAATACAGATATAGTATATATAGAATTAAATAAAGATTACAAAGATAAGGGCAATATAGATAAAATAAATAATGATTTATTAAATGCATTTTGGAAGAAAGGACTAAGTTTAAATAAATTTTGGATTGAAGAAGATAGCTTAAAAAACATTGATAATAAAAGTATAAATAAAATATATAATCAGGGTAAAACCAAATATAGTTTACTTGTAAAATTTATGAAAAAAGATAATTACTTGTTTGCTATATCTATACCTATAGAACATTCTGAAGAAACTATTAGTATTGTAAATAGATTTAATATAATTATGGGTATTTTTTCAGTAATCATAATAACTATACTTATATTTATCTTATCAAATAGAATTATAAGACCTATGGAAAAGCTAAAACTTCTATCTAAAGATATATCTGAATTAAATTTTAGAACTGAATCTATAAAAACTAATGATGAAATAGAAGAATTAGCCTATAGCATAAATATAATGAGTGTAAAGCTTGAGAAAGCACATAATGAATTGAATAAGAGAAATAAGAATCTAAAATCTTTTATATCAGATGCATCTCATGAAATGAAAACTCCAATAGCACTCATAAAAGCATATGCTATAGGTATGAAAGATGGGCTAGATGATGGTACTTATACTGATACAATAATTGAACAGGCAGAAAATATGGCTAATACAATAAATACTCTTTTGTACTGGGCAAAATATGAGAAGAGAGAAGTTAATTTGCATCCAGTAGATTTAAAGGAAAGATTATATAAAAGTTTAAACAACTATGAACTCTTGATTGATAAAGGTAGTATAAGTGTTAAGTGTAGTGTAGAGGATAGAGACTTTGTAATAAGTTCAGATAAAGATAGTATAGATATAGTATTTAATAATTTGATTAGTAATGCGATAAAGTATACTAGTAATAATGAAATAGAGATTAATCTTTTTGAAGAGAATGAGAATGTTGTATTATCTATAAAAAATGGTATAGATTATGATATGGAAGATGATATAGAGAATATCTGGAAGCCTTTTTATGTCTTAGAGAAGTCGAGAAGTAAAGAACTTTCTGGCACAGGTCTTGGTCTTACTATAGTGAGAACTATACTTGAAGAAAATAATTTTGGATACAGGGTTGAAATTTGTGATGGAATGATAGAATTTTATATTATCTTTATAAAAGTAATTTAAATTAAAATATAAATATAAAGAATAATTAAAAAAATATCATAATTATTTGTTTTTCATATGGAAAAAATTGGTTTTGTAAGATATAATTACAAGTATAAATAATAAAATTTATTTGTAAAAAAAGTAGCACTTTTAATTCTAAAGGCTACTTTTTTTATGTAAAATCCTCTCTTTTACTACAATTCATTAACAAAAAATTTAAATCTACGTTAAAGTCTAAATTTACTAATTTTTCAATTAATTAGAAAACTTCTTTATTTCCTTATAATAACTATAATGTAAAAAAATAGTAAGCGAATTATATATTAATTATAAAAACATTATAGTTAGAAAACCTCTTTAAAATCAAGCATTAAGTATCCCTTAGAATTAGAACGGGAACAGAATTAAAAAATTTAAATGTTATCAAATGGACAAGGGGGAAAGATACAATGAAAATACCAAAGAAGATTGCTGCCATGCTTACAGTTACAATGATAGCTGGAAGTTCAACAGCAGGTATAGCTAGTGCACAAACTGTAGCAACAAATTTAACGGGACAAGAAAGATATGAGACTGCTGTTAAAATAAGTCAAGATGGATGGAAAAATGCAGATGAGGTAGTAATAGTAAATGACTCATCTATAGCAGATGCGTTATCTGCAACACCATTTGCAAAGGCAAAAAATGCTCCAATACTTTTAACAGGTAAAGATAAATTAAATGATAAGACAAAAGCAGAGATACAAAGATTAAAAGCTAAAAAAGTATACTTGATAGGTGGAACTTCTGTATTAAGTACAAATATAGAAAAACAAATAAAAGATTTAAAAATATCTTTTGAGAGAATCTCTGGAGCTGAAAGATACCAAACATCTTTAGAATTAGCTAAGAGATTAGATGCTATAAGTGATGTTAAGAAAATAGCTGTAGTTAATGGTGAAAAGGGGCTTGCAGATGCAGTAAGTGTGGGAGCACCAGCTGCACAAAACAATATGCCAGTAATACTTGCTGATTCTAAAAATGGAACAGCAGTAGCAGATAAATTTATAAAGGATGCAGGGATAACTCAATCTTATGTAGTAGGTGGAGAGAGTTCAGTTTCTGAAACTGTTAAAAATAAATTGCCAAATAGTACAAGATTAGGTGGAACAGATAGAAATGATACAAATGCAAAAGTAGTAAAAGAATTCTATAAAAAGACAGATTTAAAAAATGCATATGTAACTAAAGATGGTATGGCTAAACAAGACCAACTTATAGATGCATTAGCAGTAGGTGTATTAGGTGCTAAGAATCAATCACCAGTAGTTTTAGTTGGAAAAAATTTATCAGCTTCACAAAAATCCTTAGTTAACTCTAAGAGTTTTGATAAAATAACTAAAGTCGGTGGAAATGGTAATGAGACAGCATTCAATGAAATGAAGTCATTACAAGAAGTAAGTACAGTTGAAGCTAAGACAATTTCTGAGTTAAAATCAGTTGTAGATAAAGCTACTGCAAATGATGTTATAAACTTTAAACCAACTAGTGAGGTTAAAGACGCATTTACAATACAAACTGATAAAGCAGTAACAGTAAACTTAAATGGTACATATACAAAGACTGTAACTATAAACATGCCTAATGGGGATGTAAACAACTATGCAAAAGTAGATGATGTAGTTATAGATGATGTAAAAGATGGAACTTTCATTAACTATGGAAAAATAACTAACTTAAAGGTTAATGATAAAAATGGAGCTAAGATAGAGAATAATTCTAAAGGTGAGATTGGTAGTTTAACAGTAGCATCTGGAGCAAGCCAAGTAAAAGTGACTAATGGTGGAAAGATAACTACAGTTACAAATAATTCTAAAGGAACTACTATAGATAATAAGGGCTCAATAAGTAGTGTTAAGGGAGATAATTCTCCATCTATAAGTGGAAATAGTCCAAGTTCTAATTCATCAGGAGGAAGTTCATCAAGTGGAGGAGGCTCACATGGAGGAGGTTCATCTTCAGGAGGAAGTTCTTCTAATCAAACATCAGTAAATAATGAGGCAGCAAAAATAACAAGTGTAACTACACCAGCAAAAGATGCGACTAAATTAACTATGCCATCAGTATCAAGTGGATACACAATAAAGATAAAATCATCAAGTGATGAGAGTGTTATAAAAAAAGATGGAACAATATTACCACCAAATACGGCAACATCAGTAAAATTAGTGTTTACAGTAACGCATACATCAAGTGGAAAGACAGCAGATACAAAGGAAATTTCTGTAATAGTACCAGCTAAATCAACTGATGAAGAATTACAGACAGCAGTAAATAATGAGGCAGCAAAAGTAACAAGTGTAACTACACCAGTAAAAGATGCGACTAAATTAACTATGCCAACAGTAGCAAGTGGATATAAAATAGAAATAAAATCAGCAGGTGATGAGTCTGTAATAAAGAAAGATGGAACAATAATACCACCAGATGCAGAAGAAACAGTAAAAATAGTGTTTACAGTAACACATATATCAAGTGGGAAAACAGCAGATACAGCAGAGATAGATGTGGTAGTGCCAGCAAAATCAACAGAAGTAGTAGCAGCAGTATCAACTGTAAATGCAACAAATGGGACATTAACAATAGTACTAGATAAAACACCAACAGTAGATCCAGTTGCAGGAGACTTTACAGCAAGTAAAGCAATAGATGGAGGACAAGAAACAGAGTTAGCATTAGATAACTTCAAATACGAAAAAGCTACTAAAACAATAACATATACATTTACACCAATAGAACAAACAGATGCAAGTCAAAGTGTAGTAGTAGGAGTTGAATACAAAGGTACGACTAAAAAAGCAGACGCATTTACAGTAGATGCGAAGGGGCAGGATGTAGTAGCAGCAGTATCAACTGTAAATGCAACAAATGGGACATTAACAATAGTACTAGATAAAACACCAACAGTAGATCCAGTTACAGGAGACTTTATAGCAAGTAAAGCAATAGATGGAGGACAAGAAACA
>NZ_JBJOCA010000046.1:0-20461 GCF_045898275.1 Clostridioides sp. GD02404 | reverse complement strand
GATAACGTATGTAAGAACCGTAGGAACTACGGAGATAGCCTGTGGAGAATTGGTAAGACATATTTTAGTATGCGAAATTCTATGAAGCAGGAACCCTGTGACTTCAGTCATGGGAGGTTCAGAATAAAATAAAAAAGAAATTTAAAAGCAGACATAATTAACATATAAAAAGCTCTGTTTATATATGTTAATTATGTCTGCCATTTGTTTTATATTTATTCTATTTTTTTAAATCCATTACCCAAAGCTTCATGTATATCTGTAATTATGATAAATGCATTAGGGTCGACATTTTTTACTAATTTTTTTAATTCGACAACTTCTTTTTTCTCAACCACCACTAAGAGCACATTCTTATTTTCTCCAGTATAAGCGCCTTCGCCCTTTAGGATAGTTGCACCTCTATCTAAATCTTCCATTATTTTTTTGCTTATATCTTTTGAAAGGTCAGATATGATAGTAAATGATTTTGAATAATTAAATCCTTCAATAAGTAAGTCACTGACTTTTACTAAAATGTATAAAGCTACAGTTGAATAAAGTGCAATTTCAACCTGTCTATTTACTATACCTGATAGAACTACCACAACACAGTCAACAATACCCATCAAAACAGGTATACTAAATGTAGGAAAATATTTATTTAGTAGGAGTGCCATCAAATCAGTTCCACCTGTAGAGCCATTTATTCTAAAAATAAGACCTTGACCAACTCCCATTAAAATAGAACCAGATATAATTGCAAGATACATATCATTTGTGATATCTAGTGTAGCCATATTTGCAGTAAGCTTAAGTGCTATAGTAAGAAAAATTATTCCTAAAACTGTTTTAAAACAATCTTTCTTTGAAAGTATTTTGTAAGCAAATATGAATAATGGAACATTTAAAATTAAATTGACAATCCAGAGTTCTATACCAAATAGTGCATTTAAAATAACTCCAAGCCCTGTTATACCACCAGCAGCGATTGCATGTGGATTAAAAAACATGTTAAGAGAAATTGCCATTAATATACAACCTACAATTAATATTAAAATTTCTGAAAAAGTTATTATATCTTTTTTCAATAACATCACTCCTTATATATAGATTATAATATATATTATATAGTTTTTCCAATTTTTAATAAAAAAAATAAAAATATATTATAAAAATAATTTGATTGGAATTTTCTGAAAATTAATGCTATAATTAAAAATAAATTTAAGGGGAGGTTATAAAATGGCTAAATTAACTCTAGAACATATAAAAGGAAACACGTATTATATTCCACTCCCTACAATAGTAGGTGTATATGTAGATGGTAATGATGCAACTTTAATTGATAGTGGAAATAACAAAGATACTGCTAGACAAGTCTTAAGATTGTTAGAGGAGCATAATCTAAATCCTAAATTAATAATAAACACTCATTCAAATGCAGACCATATAGGAGGAAATGCATATTTGAAGAATCAAACAAAATGCAAAATTGCCACAACTAAAATGGAAGGATATTTTACAGAAAATCCAATACTAGAATCAGCATTTTTATATGGAGGCTATCCAAGTAAAGCACTGAAAAATAAGTTTCTATTAGCAAAAGAAAGTGAAATTGATTATATTATACCTTCAAATGGAAAAATTGTAGATACAGAACTTGAAGCTATTTCTCTTCCAGGTCATTATTTTGAAATGATTGGTATTAGAACTCCAGATGATGTTTTGTTTGTTGCAGATAGTCTTACACCAGAAAATATAATTACCAAATATCATTTTTTCTTCCTATTGGATATAGAATCACAATTTAAGACATTAGAAAAAATGAGAAGTTTAGAAGCAGATTTCTTTGTTCCAAGTCATTCTGTTAAAACTAGAGATATAAAAAATTTAATTGATATTAATAAAAATAAGATGGAAGAAATGATAGATAATATTAAAAAAGTCTGTTGTGAAGCAATTATGATTGATGAAGTTATTGAAAAAATGTGTGATTTGTATGGTGTTAAACTTGATGCTAATCAATATGTATTAGTTGGAAGTACAATACGTTCTTATATAACATATTTATATGAGAATAAAATGGTTGAATACGTGTTTGATGGTGGCAAGATGTTGATAAAAACTGTATAAACATTAGTTAGAAAGTAATGATAAAAATTAAATTTACTATCAATTTATCACAAAAAATAAACAACAGTACCTCTAAAAGCGTATAAAAGTCTTAAATATAAATTTGTTTTTTACTTTATAACAAATAAATTTTATAATGAATAAGATAAAATAATTGGTATAAATTGACTTATAATTTTATAAAAATAGACGCTTGATTATAAAATTATGTTATAATTTGTAAATAAGAGGATAGATTATAAGCAAATTAAAGAATTTATAGGGGGAAATGGTAGAGATTATGAATAAAAAATTCAAAAAATTCAGTAAAAAAATAAGTATATCAACCTTGGCTTTGACTATGTTTCTTTTTAGTAATCTAACTGTAAATGCACAGTTTAAAGAGGATTCAATAATAGGAAATGACAGATATGAAACAGCAGGACTTATAGCAGATAAACAGAATTATGATACTGTAATATTAGTTAATGGAGATAAAAGTTTATCTGATGGACTTTCATCAAGTGGATTGGCTGGAGCTATTAATGCACCTATACTTTTAACTAAAAAAAATGAGATACCAAAAGCTACTTCGACTAGACTAGACAATAAGACTTTGAATACTGTAAAAAAAGTATATATAATTGGTGGCTACAATACTATTGAAAATTCAGTAGAAAAAGATATAAAAGGAAAAGGTATTGAAGTTGAAAGAATAAATGGAAATAATAGAATTGAAACTAGTTACAATGTAGCAAAAAAAATAAATGAAGTTGGTAAGGTAAAAGAAGTCATGCTGACAAATGGATTTGTAGGAGAGGCTGATGCTATGAGTGTAGCACCTGTAGCTGTAAAAAACAAAGGAGCCATAATACTTACAGATGGTAAATCAATTCCATTTGGCACTGAAGGCTTAAATGTGTACGCAATAGGAGGCAAGTCTGCAATAAGTGAAGACTTAGTAAAGAAAACTAATGCAACTAGAATTGGTGGCAATGATAGGTTTGAAACTAATAAAAAAGTGATAGAGAAGTTTTATAATGGAGCAACAGATTTTTACATAACAAAGGGGTATCAATTGGTAGATGCGCTAACACTATCTCCTCTAGCTAAAGAAAAACCAATCGTTTTAGTTGCTGATGGAAGTAACAAAGGTATTTTAAAAGGAGCTAAAAGCATAACAAAAGTTGGGGGAATTGATGCTAATACATACAAACAATGTCTAGATGTAGTGGAATATAATGATATGAACATAACTCCAAACATTGTAAAACACCTAACTTCAATTGAAGGGAATGAAGTTTCTGAAGTATCTATAGAAATAGATAATTTAGGTGTAGTTGTTGAAAAGACAAATACTGATAAATTTGAATTTGACTATGTAAGTGTGACTAATGAAAAAAATTGTACTTTTTCTGTGAATAAAGAGAGTTCTTCCAATAATGTGAAGGATGGAAAATTGTTTGTAAGTGCTAAGAAAAAAATAGAGAAGCAAGATAGACCTTTACAAGATATGAATGGCGATAATATGATAAATGCAAATAAAGATAAAATGGTAAATGTTATAAAAATTGGGATTCCTGATAAAGAGTATTCTAATTTTAATGTAGAGGTAGAAAGAGGAACAGTAGAACTTTATAATATTAAAGGTGGAGCTACAGTTAATGTTAATGATGGAATTGCAAAAATTGTCGATAATAGTGTTACATATCCATTTAATATAAATACTAATGATGGTATTTCAGCTGTAACAGCTGAAACTATATCATCTGAAATAAAGTTTAGGTCAAATGATGGAATTGTAGATGTAACAGCTACGAATATAAGTGGAGATATAAGTTTGTATGGAAAAGATGGCAAAGATAACTTTGATGGAATCTTTAAATTAAACTTGAAAAAAGAACCATCAAATTTACACTTGAAGTTGATAGGCAATGGGTTAAATAAGTTACCTGATGGTTGGTCTAAAGATTATATTTTAGGAAATGGGCATCCAGTTATTGAGGTTAAAAATAATGGCATAAACAATATAACACTTGGTGAATAAAATATATGAAAATAAAGCTTATATAATTTTTAAATTATATAAGCTTTACTTAATTATCAATATTTTACTTGTGGCATTATGTACTTAACAGTTGTCTACTTTAGTTGAATTATCTAAGATATTATAAATTTGTTTTGCGAATTGACGAGAATGTTCTTCTTTTTCTCTATCCATGAAACTAGGTTTACCTAAGTCACGCTCAACAAGCATTCCTATATATTTTAATTGAGAATGTTTACAATATCTCTTAATACCGTTTTCCCAGATATCAGCACCTTTTTCAGGTTTATATCCACATGTTGTAATAAGTGCTAATGATTTTCCTGCCCATAATGCAGGTCCTTTTTCATCACCATAGTATTTGTTCATTCCATACACCAATCTATCAAGTAATGATTTCATTGGTGAAGTGCAGTACCAAGAATAAATTGGAGTTGCAAAAACAAGTAAATCACACATAAGAATTTTTTTGAAAATTTTCTGAACATCATCTTCATGATAACATCCAAATTCAGAAAATTTTTTCTGACATGTCTTACATGCAGTACAAGGTTCTATCTTACAATCATATAACCATATTACTTCAACATTTGCATTATAATCTTCTAATTCCTCAATAAAAGGTTTTAGAATAGCAGCAGTATTACCTTTTTTCTTAGGACTTCCCATGAGAATACATACTTCCATATTGACACCTCCACAGTATTTTAAAATAGTTTTTAATTCTATAGCAATGTTTGTATAATAAACTTTTAAAGACAAGCTACATAGAATGAAGTTTATTTTATCATAATATCTTAAAATCAATAGTATTATATAAGTGATTTAAAAAAAACAGCTATATTTGTAACTATATAGAATGATAATAAAATTAAAATCATCCATATAAAAATATGATTCTTATATGGATATACTTTATTAAGTTTTTTCCCAATACGCACAAGTAAAATGTACATCAAAAAATATACTAAAAAAACCATTAAGAATTTCATAAATAACCTCACAATTTTAAAGTTTAATATAGTTTTAGGATACTATTATAATATGATAACAACAATATCCTTTTTAAGTTTGTAATAAATTTGAAATAAATTATTAAAAAAAGTAAGTGAAAATGACTATAAATTTATAGAGAATACTAAAATAATGCTTTTAAACTACATCTTTTAATTAAAGAAAAAAGTTTGCAGTATAAAGAACTATAGTTAATTAGATATATAGAGTATTTAATTATGATAATATATAGTAGAATATATTATAGGAATAGAGTTATCTAATTTATAAATACATTTATAGGCTTGGAGGTAAAATATGTGCTTAAATGAAGAAATTCAATTTATAGAAGAACATGCACCTTGTTACATATATGATGAGACTAGTATAATCGAAAAGTGTAAAGAACTAAAAAATAATATTTTAGGTTTTGATTTTTTATATTCTATAAAAACAAATCCATATAATGAAATTGTAAAAAGTATTGTAGCACAAGGTTTTGGGGCAGATGCTGCATCAATTAATGAGGTTATACTTTCATCAAAATGTGGAGTTGCCAAAGATGATATATATTATTCATCACCAGGTAAAACAGAATCTGACATAGAAATAGCTTTAGATAAATGTATAATTATTGCAGATAGTATCACAGAAATAGAACTTATAAATAAAATCTCAAAGAAAATCGATAAGAAAACTAAAATAGGAATCAGAATAAATCCTAATTTCACCATGGATGATGATAATGCTATATCAAGTAAATTTGGTATTGATATAGAAGATATTGACAGTGTCTTTAAAATGCTAAGCATTTGTGATTATATATCTGTAGTTGGAATTCACATACATATTAAATCTCAAGTATTGGATTTTGAAAAGTTGGGTTGTTATTATGAAAAATGTTTTCTTATAGCTTTAAACCTAAATAAAAGTAAATATATTAATATCGAATTTATAAATTTTGGCAGTGGGCTTGGAGTAGTGTATGATAATCTTAGAGAGAATCCTGTTAATCTTAAAGAACTTTCAAGGTTAACTAAAAAGATTGTCTTAACTAATTCAAATACATTGAAGGCAAGACTTCTTATTGAATCAGGACGCTTCATAGTTTGTAAAGCAGGTAATTATTATGTTAAGATTGTAGATATCAAAGTATCAAGAGGGAAAAAATACCTTATTGTAAAAAATGGACTTAATGGATTCATGAGACCAATTATTTCTAATCTAGTTGAAAAGGTTACTTATGGGGTAGAATTAGAAGGTCAAGAACCACTATATACATCAAATAATGCATTCTCTGTTTCAGTATTAAATAATATAAAAGAAGAAGAGTATGTAAATGTTGTTGGAAATCTTTGTACTTCATTAGATGTAATAGCGAATAATGTTAAATTGAAAAAAGCAAATATAGGAGATTTGATTTCTATTAGTAATGCTGGAAGTTACTCATATTCATTATCTCCACTATTATTTTCTAGTTATGAGATTCCAAAACAATATTATAAGAGAAAAGACGGATATATTGAATAAACTATGTTTTAAATATTTAATCTAGAATAGATATAAATTTTTAGGTATAGTGATGGCTACAAATATAATTTTAATTTAGAGTGATAAAAGGTATAGAGAGTATAATAACTCTTTATACCTTTATTTATTTTAAGAATTTACTACTTCAACAATTGTACCTTCTGGAAATAATGTTCTAAAAATAAATCTAACTAATGGCCCTGCAATTAACAGTTGTAGTGGTAATGCAACAATAAAATTGTTGGCTATATTTATAATCCATATAGTGATAAGTGTATTAGGACCCCCAATTGATTTAATAGCTCCAAATAAAGACATACAGATGACCATTCCACAAACCATACAACTCGATATAACAATAGCTTTTATAATTTGTTTAGCATCTGGATTTATAATACGAAATGCTATTTTTTTTGCGATATTAGAAACAATAAACCAGTCAAAAATCATAGCTATAACATATGTAGTTGGAAAATCCAACCAAGCACTTTTAAACGTATCTAATGAGAATTTATCATGTATAGAAATATTGTAAACGCTCATAAAAAATACCATAAAGGCACACATAAGTACTGTAAATATTAAACTTTCTTTTCTATTTTGTGGCATATTCATTTACCTCCAAGTGTAATTTATTTATATTAGGATTATACATGAAGAAAAATTTTGTCGTAAGTAAATTTTTTAAAATTTGAAATTTATTTTTTGAAATAGACATAAATGAAAATAAAAAAATTTTATTTTTTATAGTTATCCATGGAAATTGGTTTTTTTTAACTTTATAATTAATAATATAAGGTAATAAAATTATAGTGTTGCCAAAAAATCAAAATATAGGGGGTGTAGTTCTATATGGAATTGTGGAAAAGAAATTTATTTGTATGTTGGATAGGGATGTTCTTTAGTTCTATAGGTATGAGCCAAATAGCACCTATACTTCCACTATATATTAAACAGTTAGGTGTAACTGATGTTGGTTTAATACAACAGTATTCAGGTATAATTTTTGGATGTACTTTTGTAGTAGCAGCATTTTTTTCACCAATTTGAGGTAAAGCTGCTGATAAATATGGAAGAAAATCAATGCTTCTACGTGCAAGTATTGGTATGGGAATAGTGATATTTACTATGGCATTTGTACAAAATGTTTATCAGCTATTAGGATTAAGGATTCTCCAAGGTGTTTTTACGGGTTATGCTACTGCATGTACTACACTGATTGCAACTCAGACAGATAAAAATCACTCTGGTTGGGCTTTAGGTACTCTTGCAACAGCATCAACTACTGGTTCCTTAATTGGACCGACAGTAGGAGGATATATAGAATCAATTTTAGGGCTTAAAAGTGTTTTTATTATAACTGGAGGATTATTATTTGTATCATTTATCATATCTATTCTATTTGTAGTAGATAATTTTAAACCTAAAGAAACAACAAAGTCAATTTCTATAATTAAAGAACCATTAAATCCATTGCCAAATAAATTTTTAGTTGCATCAATTTTTGTAACTACATTTATTACTCAGCTAGCATTGTATTCTATAGAACCGATTGTAACAATATATATATCACAGCTTACAAATTTTGCATCAAATGTAGCTTTAATAGCAGGATTAACATTTTCTGCATCAGGATTGGCAAACTTATTAGCGGCTCAAAGGCTTGGAAAAATATCAGACAAAATAGGGCCTCAAAAGGTATTACTGATTTCACTTTTATGGGCAGGAGTTATATTTATACCACAAGCCTTTGTAAGAACTGCATGGCAATTGATGTTATTGAGGTTTTTATTAGGATTATCAGTAGCAGGGCTTAATCCTTCTGTAAATAGTTTATTAAAAAAAATTGCACCAGAAGAATATGTGGGGAAAATATTTGGATATAATGCATCTGCTCAGTATATAGGTTGTTCATCAGGAGCTTTTTTAGGGGGACAAATATCAGCACATTTAGGTATTAGGACAGTATTTTTTTCAACAAGTTTATTGTTATTTATGAATGCATTTTGGATGTATAAATTTACTGGTTTATTTACTAAGAATGATGTAAAATAAACTTTAAATTTTGATGAGTAGATAAGATATGCTTTAGTATTATATAAAAAACTAATTAAGATTATATATAAAAGAATTCATTTTTATGAATTCTTTTGTTCTTATTAACCTAAAAGTTGTGCTTTGATAACTTCCTTGTGGCATTTGTTTGGCTGTTGTATAATGATAGAAATTATAAAAATATAGACTTCAATATATTTGAAGTAAGTGTTTCATTATATTTTTAAAAAACGATATGGAGGAATTTAATAATGCAAGTTGATAAAAAAAAATCTATCGCAGAACAGTCGAGAATATGTCTAATTGAATCTTTATTATCTTTGATGTCAAAAAAAGATTATAGCAGTATAACTGTAACAGAAATTGCAGAGAATGCCTTACTATCACGAAGAACATTTTATAGAAATTTTA
The DNA here is from genome assembly GCF_045898275.1 of Clostridioides sp. GD02404. Lineage (NCBI taxonomy): Bacteria > Bacillati > Bacillota > Clostridia > Peptostreptococcales > Peptostreptococcaceae > Clostridioides > Clostridioides sp. GD02404. The sequence continues at coordinate 11,331 of NZ_JBJOCA010000046.1, read as the reverse complement.
ACAGTAAGAGAGAAATACTTGAAACATATTGCCAAAATTTATGTCAGGAATATATTGAATGTTTTAAGAATGAGAGTGATTTGTCATTAAGTAATGTGACAGAACTATATTTTTCATTTTGGCAAAAACATGTTGAATTTTTAACTATGCTAAATAAAAATCATCTAATGTTTTTTTTATTAGAAAAGTATAACGAGTTTCTTCCTATTATCTATAAAATCTATAAAGGAGATGATAATAAGTTTAATATTCAAGAAGAAGTTACATATGCTATACTCTTTGTTTCTGGAGGATTTTGGAATATACTATCTGAATGGCTAAAAAACGGATTTGCCCAGACACCCAAAGAGATGTCTGAGATAATTCTAAAATCTATGAATTTATTTATAGAGGGTAAATAATTATAATATATAAACTAGAGCTTAAATTTTGTTCATGAAAACCTTCCTTCTAGGATATTACATTTGTGATATAAAATATGTTTTACTATAATCCACATGATTTAATTTCATGATGTAGAATAAACGATTCTTATGTAGTTTATTATAGAATTATATCAAGAAATAGGTTATGGTAAAAATTGGAAAATATTATTATCGACAAAATCTTTGACTTAAAAACTATATTGCGATAGTATTAATTTAATAAAAGTATGAGAGGGGCGTTAGGCTATGACAATTTCAAAAATACCACAAGCAGAATTAAAAGTTATGAAGTTTATTTGGGAAAAAAATGATACAGTAACATCAAAAGAAACTATTGAAGCTATGGAGCAAAAATATGGATGGAAACAAACAACTACATTAACACTTTTATCAAGACTTGTTAAAAAACATTTTTTAAATGCAGAAAAAATAGATAGATATACTCATTACACAATAGTTGTTGGTCATAAAGAGTATTTAAGCGTTGAGACAAAAGATTTTTTGAGTAATATACACGATAATTCTTTACAGAGCTTGATTTCAGCATTACATGATGATGAAGTTATTGATAAAGATGCATTAGATTTATTTGAAAGTCATTTTAAAAACTTAGAAGAGGAGTAATTATATAAGTTAAAATTATAAGTTTTTAATAGATGGCTGAAAAAATCCATAAATGGTATTATTTAATCAGTTACTCACTATTCATAAAGTAATATTAAATAGGTCCTAATTTAGTAGAGTACCTAAAACAATTGGAATAGGGAGTATCAAATTAAATGATACCACTTATCCTAGTAAATATCGATTTTTTAACATTTAAAATGATTTTATAACATATCAATATTCCTAAGTCTAAGTTATTATTTTTATTCAATCATATTAAAATCTACTTTATTATTTTTAATTGTTTAAAAGATAAATTTGTTTTTCTTATTTATATATGAGGTAAATGTAAGAAATACTTTTTATATATTTTAAATTTATTGTTATTAATTAGATTATTAATATGTCACAACTTATTTTAAAAATTTATTAAAAAAATCAAGTAATTATACCAAATCTAATTGTATCTTTGTGCTATAATTAGTATGTATTTTTTATTATATTATTTTATAAAAAAAATATAATTTAATTATTACTGAGGATATTATTATGTTAGATACATTTATAACACTTGTCTCTTCCATTGTAGAAATATGGGCATGTAAAAAAATTTTTGATTATACAAGTAAAGCAAAAGTTAATTTTAAAAAACTAAATATATATTTCTTAATTTCTGTTTTTATTATTATTTCTTCTTTCTATATAAATATTGGGGCGGATAATAGAATTTGGATATGCATACTTATAACTGTTATTTTTTATAAGCTTAATTACAAAGTCAATATATATAAATGTCTAGTAATTTCTTTTTTTTATTGGTTGGTATTGATAGGTATAAATGCATTAAGTATGTTATTAGTAGTCTCCATAAATAATTTGGATAATATGAATATTTTACTTAGTGGAAATTTATATAGGTATGAAGCTATATTCTTAGGGAAATTAATCTTAGTTACATTGCTTTATGTTTATAAAATTTCTAGTAAAAATTTTAAAATTAGTAAAAAAGAGATATACATATGTGTTCCTATTATAGCAAATTTATTGTCATTTTTTATACTCTATGATTATATTATCAATCTTGTGAAAATTTCTCCAGAGAAAAGAATTGCTTTTTTAGCAATAGTTTTCTTATTAATACTATCTAATATTTCAATATTTGTATTAATACGTATAATACTTAAAATTAAAGTGAAAAAAATAATATAAATTATTTACATAAAAAGGAGATAGCAAATATATCCAAATGCTATCTTCTAACATAATCCATTTCAACTAAAAATTCAATTATAAATAGATATATTGTATAAACAAATTAAGCTACCAATTCAAATATAAATTCTAATAAAATTCATTTAGAGAAAAAGTTAATAATTACTTTTTTATGTATAATTTTACATGGACTTATAGAAAGGTTATTTTATTAAAGACAGATATAAGTATAAGTAGAAATATAATTTAAAAAGGTGCTTTTAACTTTAAAAAATAATGTTAAAAAGTAAACATATACCATAACCTAAAAAGCAAGACTTTAAATCTTTTAAATGAGTCAATCTTACATATATTTCCGATAGATTATATTGATAAAAAACACTAAAATTAAATTAAGAAAGTACTTGGAGGGATGTAAATGAAAGATGAAAATTTTATTAATATTGAATACGAAGATAAACGTTTTTCAATTAATATCAAAGAGATTTTGTACATAGAGAAACAAGAATATGAATCAAAGATTTATACCGAAAATGGTAATTACGAAGTTGGAGAAAATGCTCCTAGTATAAGAAAATTAATGAAAGAAGAAAATTTTTTCAAATGTAGTAATAGTTATATTGTAAATTTAGATAAGTGCGAGTTTTATCTTAGCAATAATTGTATTTTTGTAAATAATAATTTTATAAGAATTTTGGGTTCAGAAAGAAAAAAGAAGTTAAAAAAGAAATTAGAGAAATTATATGATTATGAAGATTAATTTTGAGAGGCTGTATTTTATACAGCCTCTTTATTTATTATATTATTAATAAATTTCAAGTTATGATAAAATATAAAACAAGTAACTTATTTAAATATAAAGTTCTTTTTAAGAGAAAGGAAAAAGATATGAGAGATTATAATAAAATAGTTGAATCAAAAGATGATGTAGATATGAATAGAAGAAAATTAAAATATCCTTGTATCTATAAACATTTTAAAGGAAAATACTATGCTACAATGGGGCTTAGTAAGGCTACCAACAATGATGATATAGAAAATATTTGTAAATTATACAGCAAAGAAGATTTAAATAAAAACGAAAATAAATATAAGATAGTTATTAGGCACACTGAAAGAGAAGATGATATCTGTGTATATATAGATTTAGATGGAAAGTTTTATCATAAGGAAGAAAAAGACAAAAATGATTTAGTTCTATATAAGACTTTATACGATGATACAGGTATATTTGCAAGACCTTTGGATATGTTTTTATCAAAAGTAGATATAGATAAATATTTTAATCCAATCCAGAAATACAGATTTGAAGAATTCTATAAGTAATATGTGAAAATTATTTTTTATAAATTTATAAAAGCTCTGTTATAGAACAATAACTTGTGTAAATATAAAAGAGATTTATTGAAGATAATATACTAGATTAAATTATAAAATAGAACAAAGTAAAGTATTATATGATATAATTAAGTTTTGAGAAGTACTAATTTATATTTAATAAAAATGGGCATATATTAGGAGGGCATATGGGAAATACTTTTTATATAGTAAGACATGGACAAACAGATTGGAATCTTTTAGGGAAAACACAAGGACATGGTAATTCGGACCTTACTCCTCAAGGGATAGAACAAGCAAAAGAACTTTCTGAAGATATTGGAAAATATTCGATTGATTATATTTTTAGTAGTGACTTAGGAAGAGCAATGCAAACAGCTCAAATTTTAGGGGATAAACTTAACCTTGAAGTTCAAAAAACAGAAGCACTTAGAGAAATGGGTTTTGGAGTTTGGGAAGGACTTTTAATAAAAGAGATTCAAAAATATTATTCAGATATATATTCAACATGGAGAAATGAACCACACTTAGTAAACATACCAGAAGGAGAAACTCTTAAACTCATAAAAGATAGAGTAGATGCTTTTATAAAAGAATTAAATGAAAAATATGATAATAAAAATATAATTCTTGTCACTCATTCAATCACATTAAGAGTTATGTTATTATCATTTTTAGAATCAGGTATGGAAAATATATATAGAATTAAGCAGGATAATACTGCTTTAAATATAGTAGAATTTAAAGATTATGGCCCTGTTATAATAAAAATGAATGATACAAGCCATATAAAAAATCATGTAAAGATAAATAATTCTGCATTAGAGTAAGAATCAATTATAAGGAGAAGTTTATGAGTAAAGTTATAGTAGTTGGTGGGGGTGCTTCTGGAATGATGGCAGCTCTATCAGCTTCGAAAAATAATAATGAAGTGATACTAATTGAGAGAAATGGAGAATTAGGAAGAAAACTAAGAGCTACTGGTGGAGGTAGATGTAACTTTACCAACAATAGAGAGATAGAAGATTTTTTTGATAAAGTTGTTAATAATAAGAAATTTCTCTATAGCAGTTTCTACTCATTTACAAATAAAGACCTCATTTCGTATTTTGAAAGTAGAAATTTAGAATATAAAATAGAAGAAGAAAATGATAACAAAGTATATACTAAAAATGATAAATCCATAGAAGTGATAGAAGTACTAAATAAAGATTTAATCAACCACAATGTTAAGATAATGTACAATAAAAAAGTTATAGACATCATAACTGAAGACATAACTTCAGAAAATGATTCTAATAAAGACAAATCAAAGTGTCTAATAAGAGGAGTCATTTTAGATAATGGAGATAAGATATTGGGAGATAAGGTCATTATATCAACTGGAGGAGTGAGTTATTCAAAAACTGGTTCAGATGGTTCAATGTATAAGATTCTTCAAAATCATGGGCATACATTAAATAGTCTATATCCAGCCTTAGTTCCACTTACAATAGAAGAAAAATGGATTAAAGATTTACAAGGAATATCTATGAAGAATGTGGAAATATCTTGTAAGATTAAGAAAAAGAAAATATCAAAGACAGGAGACATGTTATTTGCACATTTTGGAATAACAGGACCCTGTGTGCTTATAATGTCATCTTATATTAATAAGACTATTGATAAAGAAAAGGTAGAATTAAATATAGATTTCTTACCAAGTTTAAATGCTGATGAAATCTCTAGTATAATCAGAGAATTTCCAAACAAAAATATCATAAATAATCTTAAACAAATACTACCTCAAAATTTCTTAAAAGAAATTCTTACGCTATTATCTTTAAATGATAAAAAAGCAAGTGATTTATCTAAAGTGGATGAAATTAAAATCATTGAGTATATAAAAAATATGAAGCTGACTTGTAATGGAACTACAGGTATAAACACTGGTATGGTTACTTCTGGTGGAATATCAGTTAAAGAAATTAACTCTTCCACTATGGAGTCTAAATTAATTAAGAATTTGTTTTTTACAGGTGAAGTAATTGATATAGATGCAGAAACTGGAGGATACAATTTACAAATAGCTTTTTCAACTGGATATCTTTCGGGTATTAGTGTATAAGTGTAGTTTTTAACTAACAATTAAATATGAATAAATAGAGGTGTATATATGGGTAATTTAGTTATAGCTGTAGATGGTCCAGCAGGAGCTGGAAAAAGTACAATAGCTAAAATAGTAGCAAAAAAGCTAGATATAAATTATATAGATACAGGTGCTATGTATAGAGCAGTTACTTATAAGTGTTTAAAAAGTAATATTGATGTCAATAATGAGAAAGAAGTTATTGAGATAGCTAAAAATTCGGATATAGATTTTAAGAATAATAATATTTACTTGGACAAAGAAATTATAAATGAAGAAATAAGAACAATAGAAGTAAGTAATAATGTTTCTGCTGTAGCCAAGGTAAAAGAAGTAAGACAGTTAATGGTTGAAGTTCAACGCAGAATAGGAACAAAAAGTTCAGTAATATTAGATGGTAGAGATATAGGTTCATATGTTTTCCCAAATGCAGATTATAAATTCTTTTTAGTAGCTACTCCAGAAGAAAGAGGAAGTAGGCGTTATAAAGAACTTTGTGATAAGGGATATAATACTACTTTAAAGGAAGTAATTGAAGATATAATAAAACGAGATGATATTGATTCAAACAGAGAATTTGCTCCATTAGTAAAAGCTAATGATGCACTAGAAATAGATACTACAGGGAAAACCATAGAAGAGGTTGTAGCTGAAGTTGTCTCTAAAATAAATCTTTAGTTTGATGTATCATAATAAAATATAATGTAGTATTGAAGGGAGATAAACGTGAATTTTTATAGATTTGCAATAACTATTTTTAAAGGTTTTTCTAAACTGTTTTTTAAGTATGAGGTTATAGGTGCTGAGAATATTCCAGATAGAGGAAATATAGTAGTAGCCTCAAATCATAAGTCTAATCTTGACCCTGTATTTTTGGCTGCTGCTATAGAAAATAGAGAAATAGCTGCAATTGCAAAAAAAGAATTATTTAAAATTAAGCCATTAGGATTTTTATTAAAAAAATTGCATGTTATGCCGATAAATAGAGAGAAGCCAGATGTATCTACAATAAAAACTATTTTGAGGTCTATTAGAGATGGTTATATATTAGGTATATTCCCAGAAGGGACTAGAATTAAAGGGGATTCTTTTGGTAAAGCTAAGGCAGGTCTTTCTGTATTTACAATAAAGAGTAAGTCTAAAGTTGTTCCAGTATCGATAATATCTAAATATAAACTATTTAGTAAAGTAATTGTATATATTGGAGAACCGATATCGTTTGAAGAACATTTTAAAGAAAAATTGAGTAATGATGACCATGAAAGAATATCACAAGAGATTTTAGAAGTAATAAAACAAAATTACTTTAAATATTCAAAATAAGGGGGGAAAACCTGTGAATGTAAAAATAGCAAGACATGCTGGCTTTTGTTTTGGAGTTAAAAGAGCAATGAAAATGGCATGGGATGAAGTAGAAAAAAATAATTCTGGTATATATGCTCTAGGACCTCTTATTCATAATAAACAAGCAGTAGCAAAATATGAAGAAAAAGGTCTTAAAACTGTAGATGAAATTGATATAATACCAAATTATGAAAATATGATAATCAGGTCTCATGGAGTTCCTGAGAAAATATATAAAGAGGCAAAAGATAAAAAACTAAAAATAGTAGATACTACATGTCCATTTGTAAAGAAAATACATACAGTAGTAAGCGAGTATCATAATAAAGGCTATGAAATAATAGTTATTGGAGATATGAAACATCCCGAAGTAATAGGCATAAATGGATGGTGTGAAAATTCAGCAATAATAATAAAGACTGTAGAACAGATGGAAAATATGGACTTGGATAATTCAAAAAAATATTGTCTTGTGGCACAGACTACAATAAATCCAGATTTATATTCAAGTATAGTTGCTAAACTATCAGATAAACTGGAAAAAATTGTGTTTAATGATACTATTTGTTCAGCTACAAAGACAAGACAAGAATCAGCTAAAGAGTTGGCTAGAGAAGTTGATTGTATGGTAGTTATAGGGGGCAAACATAGCTCTAATACTCAAAAATTAGTAAAAGTTTGTGAAGATTTAGTTCCAACTTTTGCAATAGAAACTAAAGATGAATTGGATGTAGATATGCTTAAAAGATATAAAACATTAGGCATTACAGCGGGAGCATCTACACCTAATTGGATAATAGAAGAAGTTGTAACATTCATTGAAAATTTATAAGTTCAGTAGATAATACAGCATGTGGACATTGTTATAACATAGAACTTATCTATTTATCATATGTGATTTCACACTACATGTGATAAATAGATAGCCTAATATCAAAAAGTGTGTATCTTAATGTATGAGAAATTAATAATATAAGATGCGCACTTTTTAATATTAAGAATATAAAAGATAAATTGATATTGATTATCAATAACAAATAAAATATAATATAATTATTGTGAAATTAGGTAAGGAGGTAAATTAATGGAAATGCTAATATCTGCTTCTGAAGAAGCATTTTTACATGTAGGTTCTATGATTGGATTTTTTATTTTGTTATTTGGATATATTAATTATAAAACTAGTGGGAATTTTACTAATATAATATCAAAAAACAGAAAACTTCAACCTTTGATAGGGGCTTTAATTGGAGCTATACCAGGTTGTGGGGGAAGTTTAGCAATAATGCCATTATACATAAATGGGAAGTTGAGCTTTGGTGCAATAATCGCAAGTTTAATAGCTAGTATGGGAGATGCTGCATTTGTACTTATCTCAGCGAATATTAAGATGTATTTTTTTGTTACAATAGTTAGTACTATTACAGGAATAATAACTGGGCAGTTAGTAGATTGTTTTAAACTTGAAGAAAAATTAGGATTAAAAAAGCGAAGAGAATTGGATAAACACAGTATAAATAAAACCAACTCTAAAGAAGCACATAATCATGATGAAATAATATTGGACAATCTTGCTAAATCTCATGGCAACACTAATAGACTTGCATTTATAATAACACATGGGAAAGGATATAAAATTTATATAGGAATTGTATTAATAGGTTTTATATTTATGTTGCTTGCTCACTCTGGGCTTAATCTACCTATAATTGAGAAGCTACATTCCTTAGAAGAAGCAATTGCAGTTATTGGAATATTATTTTCAATAATTTATATGTGGTGTTTTAAAAAAGTATTTAAAAATTCCAACCAAAAAGAAGAGGAAAATAAAAAGATTTCTCTAAGAGAAATGCTTATACACTCTGTTGGTGAAATATCATTTGTAATTACATGGATTTTTATTGCATATCTTATTTATGATTTGATAATATTAATTTTAGGTGGAGATGAATACTTAGTCAAACTAGTATTATCAACTGGCGTAATAAGTGTATTTATAGGCGCAGGTCTTGGACTTATTCCAGGGTGTGGTATACAAATTGTGCTTATGTCATTCTATTTGAAGGGAACTATACCACTTGGTGCAGTTATAGCCAACTCTATCTCCCAAGATGGAGATGCACTTTTTCCACTTCTAGCAATGGATAAAAAATCGTCTTTATGGGCAATGATTATTACCACTATACCAGCAATACTTGTAGGTATGATAGTTTATGTATTTTTAGGATAAAGATGATTATATAAGATAACTAAGAATGAATAATACAAGTTTATAAATTTATATTTCAAGATTAATAATAAGCAAGTGTAAAGTGAAAATTTAATATGACTGAGCTATTAATGAGAACATGAGGGATAATATTATTTCTCATGTTCTCTCTGTTTAATTAAATGAATATTGGAACAAATTTCAAGTAATACTTTTTATTAAAACTCATATATAATATATATTAATAAATTAAACTATAATATGTAATACAACAAGTATATTGATATAAAAAACTTAAGAGGAGTTGTAAAAATGAGTACTTTAAAGAAAAAGTGTGATGTAGCAAGTGGAAGAGATAAAGCTGACATTGTACTTAAAAATGGAACAATCATAAATGTATTTACAGAAGAATTGATAGTAGGAGATGTAGCAATAGTGGAAGATACTATTGTTGGTATTGGGGATTACAATGGTAATGTAGAAATTGATTGTAGTGGTAAATATATATCACCTGGCTTTATTGATGCACATATGCATATTGAATCTACAATGGTAATGCCAATTGAATTATCAAAAAAATTATTGAAATCAGGTACGACAACTATCATCGCTGACCCACATGAATTGGTTAATGTAAAAGGAGCAAATGCAATAGATTTTTTATTAGAATCGACAAAAGATATACCACTTAATGTATATATTATGATGCCTTCATCTGTACCTGCGACAAGATTTGAAACTAATGGAATCGGTAAATTTTGCGCAAAAGACATGGAGAAGTACATACATAATCCTAGGATTTTAGGATTAGGAGAGGTAATGTGCTTTAATGATGTTATAGATTCTGAAAAAGAAATCTTAGATAAATTAGAACTTTTTAAAAGTAAGATTGTAGATGGGCATGCTCCAAATATAAGTGGGAAATCACTTCAGACATATGTGTGTGCAGGAATAGAAAATGACCACGAATGTATAACTTTTGATGAGGTATATGAAAAATTGAGAGCAGGTCTAAAGATTTTAATAAGGGAAGGTAGTGCAGCGAAGAACTTGAAATCTATAGTAAAGGGATTGTTAAATCATAACTTACCAATTGAAGAATTTATGTTTTGTACAGATGATAAGCATTTAGATGATATAGAAAAACAAGGTCATATAAGATGGAATATAAAATGTGCAATTGATTTAGGTATGGAACCTATCAAAGCCATAAAGATTGCAACATATAATTCGGCAAAAGTATATGGGTTAAAAAAGATTGGAGCAATAGGAGCTGGTTATAAAGCTGATATTGTTGTGTTGAATAGTTTAAATGAAATGGAAGTGGAGAGTGTCTATAAAGATGGTAAATTGGTAACTAAAGAAATGTTCTCTAATTACAATTATGAAATTAAAGACAAGGAGTTACTCAATACAGTTAAATTTAAAGAGATTAGTAAAGAGAAAATACAGTTAAAATCAAATGAAAAAAATTATGTGATGGAAATTGTACCTTATCAAATTTTAACAAATAAATTGTATGAATCCATACCAAATGTAGATGGATATTTTATTCCAAATAAAGAGTATTCAAAGCTTTGTGTTGTTGAGAGACATAGAATGACTGGGAATATATCAATTGCACCACTAAAAGGCTTTGGAATAAAAAATGGAGCAATAGCCACTACTGTGGCTCATGATTCTCATAATATAATAGTTGCAGGAGATAATGATGATGACATAATAATTGCAATAAATTATTTGAAAGAAATTCAAGGTGGTTATGTAATTGTATCAAATGGAAAAGTTATTGCGCACCTGAATCTTCAAGTCGCTGGATTAATTAGTACTCTTCAAGCTGAAGAAGTACAGGAAACGACTGACAATATGTTGGAGATAGCAAGAAATATGGGAGTGCCAAAGTATGTAGACCCTTTTATTACGCTTTCTTTTATGGCACTTCCTGTTGTTCCACAAATAAGACTTACTGATTTAGGTTTGTTTGATGTTGAAGAATTTAAATTTATATAGATTATAATATTATAAAAATAACAATAAACAGACAGTATTTAATATATATTGAATACTGT
>NZ_JBJOCA010000045.1:0-23580 GCF_045898275.1 Clostridioides sp. GD02404 | reverse complement strand
TAAAATAATTATAAATTTATTAAAATATGTTTGTAATTCATAAATTTATTTTTATTAAATTAAAAATTATGTAAAAAAAGTGAGATATATATCTATAGAAAATTTTTCCTATAAATATATATCTCACTTAATAAATATATATCTCACTTACATAAAGACTTATTCTATATAAAAACGCCATAAAAAATCTTTCGCCTCTTCTGCATAATCTATATTTATACGCTTACTAGTTTTTATATCTATATCATCCTTACTAAATACCTTTACTCCTTCATCATCATAATAAAAATCACTTATATATAATTCTTCACCCATTATACTCTTGCTGTTTAGACTTCTATCTATTTTTAGAGCCTTACAAAGCTTTCCTGGCCCATTAGTAATATTCTTTATTTGATATTTACTCAAATTATTGTAAGATTTATTGTATCTATTTATAGATATCTCATCTAAAGAAGTTATAGGTTCTACACCTCTTATTAATACGCACTCTGGTGTGTTTTCTACATTTGCTGATAAATTTAAACAGTTGTACATCCCATAAATTAAATAAACATATATATGCCCACCATCTAAATATAATGGCTTCGTTCTGTCGGTTTTTTTATCACCATATACATGTGCTCCTTTGTCATTTATACCCATATAGGCTTCTGTCTCTATGATTTTAGTAACGATTGTTTTATCTTCATACTTTCTTATAAGATATTTGCCTAATATTGATTTGGCTAAATCAATACCATTTTTTCTAAAAAAATCCTTTTCCAAAACTTCACCTCATAAAATTTATTTGCAATAAACTAATTCTAGCTAAAAACATAAATAAAATCAACTTATTTTATGATTGTATACAAATAATAGATTTCAATATTTATTATTTGTATATATCAAAAAATTCTATTTCGAATTTTTCAATATTGTCATTATAATTTGAATTATCATAGACTTCTTCAACCACTTCTTTAATTGGGAATATAATCTTCACTTCAGTCCCTTCTCCTACTTTGCTGTCTATGTAAATTTCCCCATTTTGAATTTCAATCAATGATTTTGTAAGACACAATCCTATCCCACTTCCAAATTCATTTGATATACCACTATTTTCAATTTGTTTAAATCGATTGAATATGTCACTCAATTTATCTTTTTCTATACCTATTCCAGTATCTTTTATAAGTATTTCTACTGTCTCACCTTTTTTATAGATACCTACAAGAATTTCTCCACCTTCTAAAGTAAACTTTATAGAATTTGATAATATATTCAATATTATCCTTTCTATAGATTCTGGGTCAAGCCCTACCCTCATAGTTTCTTCATTTGTATCAAAAATCAAATCTATTCCCTTAGACCTAGCATAACTGCTAATAGATGTAACTATTCTTTCTGTTATATCGATAATATCAAAATTAACTGCTTTAATCTTATATATATCTGACTTAACTTGAGAAATATTTATTATGTTATCTATTAATCTCAATAATCTAAACATATTTTGTTTAGTTATTTGTATATGTTCTTTTAGTATATTCTGAAAATCTATTATTTTTCCTTTTTTATAAAGATTTTCGACAAGTTGAACTGAACTGTATATATTATTTAAAGGAGTCTTAAGTTCATGAGATATATTAGCATAAAACTCCATCTTCATTTGGTCATATTGTCTCTGTTTTATTAGTGCTTTCTTAAGTCTTTCAGACTCTCTTTGTACACTCAAATCTTTAATAATTCTAACTCTACTTCTCTTTTGTCCAAAATACAATGTTCTTGATATCATCTTTACTTCTCTAATATGATTATTTTCGTTTACTATGTGAATGCTCTTTTCTCTCTCTCCTATATTTAAATTATTTATGTATTTTTTTACTAATATATTTCTATATTTTTGTGTTGTGGCTCCTAATACATCACTAGAAATTCCAAATAATTCTCTAAAAGCTCTATTTGTATATAGAACTCTTGATGTACTTAAATCTTCAAGAAAAATAGCCTCTGGTATAGCATCGAGTAATTTTTCGTATATTATCTTTTGTTCATTTACTATTCTAAGTATATTTATCTCTTTTGTTATATCTCTAAATGTAAGCAATTTAAATAGTTTATTATCTGACCAGTAGTCTCCAACTCTAACTTCTTCAACACGGTCTTGACCATCTATATCAGACATTACAAAATTAACTATACAGTTTGCTGTATCATTGTAACTTACTATTTCAGCTTTCTTTTCTTGAGTAAGATTTAATCTTTTAAATTCTCTATTATCAAAGAAATCTATATTGAAAGTTTCAAAATACTGTTCTAATGTCATACCAACTAAATCATTGGAATTACATCTAAAACTCTTTTCATATTTCTTATTTATACTAATTATCTTATTCTTCTTTATACCACCTTCAGCACTCCTCACAAGTATAGGGGATGGAATATTTAATATAATGTTTTTGTAATCTTTATTTATATGTCTTATTTCTTCATCCATTTTGATTTCATTTGTAATATCATTTAAGCTTATTAAATAATTACTTTCATCTTTATTATTACTTAAACTCAACAAATAGATTTTATCATTTAATTCTACCTGCTTGTCAATTATACTTATATCATTGTCAAATTTTTTTAATTTCTCAGCTACATTTTTATCTTCTTTGACAAAAGTTAATATTTTATAAAAATTACTCATATCTTTTGAAAATTCATCTTTAAACTTATTATTTGTATAACTTATATTAAAATCATAATCCGTTACTATCCATACGTTTGGTATTGTATCAAGAGCTTGTCTCAATAACTCTTTCCTTTGGTCTATATAATTCTTTAGTGTTCTTTGTATAGTCATATCTTTTTCTATAGCTAAATTTATCTTACTTAATTGCTCTGACTTTCTACTTAATTTTTTATTTATATAATCAAGCTCGTAATATGGATATACTATTCTATTATTGAGACTGTATACATATACATAATAAGTGTGGTTACATAATAATAAATACACTACTCCTATCAATCTCTCTGTATCTACTACACTAAAATAAATTGCTATAAATCCTATAATAGTTGTAAAAAAAGCAAAATATGATAAATCTTTTATTAACTTATAGTGTTCAACTGTGCTATCAAGTTTATTCAATAAATATATCAAATTAAACAACGACACGACAATATTAACTAATATAATAATCATATTCCAGTTAAAATCACTAAAAATATTTCTTATAAAATAGTCTACTATGACAAAAGCACTATAAAAGATTAATACAGGGCTTATTCTCAAATTTTTTACTTTAGAAATGGTTAAATATATAAAAGTAGACATATTAATTATACTTAAATTTAGTAATACAATTTGGAATGTTTGAAGTTTTAAATCTGCTACGCCTAAAATACTTACAAAAACTAATACGAGACACCCTGACTTTAATATATTTATAAATTCGTCTTTTTTAAAACTAGTTATATAAACTATAGAGTATCCAAATATCCAAAGTAAAATTATCCTATACATATTTATAGAAACTGTATACAAATTTATATTTAAAAGTGCAATAATCAAAAATACCCCATTAGCTAGTATATAGACCTTATTCTTGCTTAAAGTTCCCTTAGATTCCATATTCCCCACCACTTCTTCATTTTTATATAGTTTTACCTATAAATATGTTACCACAATTCTTCCAAAAAATTTGTCACTTTCTAGTTATAAAAAAAAATGAGTAAATATTTTTAATTTTACTCATTTTATAGATTTTGTATATTCAATTTAAAAAGCCGGAACTATACTTCCTTTATATTCATCTTGTATAAATTTTTTAACTTCTTTACTGTTCATAGCTTCTGATAAAGCTTTCATCTTATCACTGTCTTTATTATCTTCTCTACAAGCTATTATATTCACATATGGAGAATCACTTGACTCTATTACTATAGCATCCTTAGTAGGATTTAAGTTAGCTGTTAAAGCATAATTAGAATTTATAACTGCTCCATCAACATCCTTTAATACTGTTGGTAATTGCTCTGCATTCATTTCTTTTATTTGTATATTTTTAGGATTCTTAGTTATATCTTTTTTAGTTATAAGTTCTCCATCTTTTACTTCTATTAATTTATTTTTTGCTAATAATTTAAGCGCTCTAGCTCCATTAGTTGCATCATTTGGTACAGCTATAACTGCTCCATCTTTTATTTCATCTAATGACTTAACTTTTTCTGAATAGAATCCCATTGGCTCTATATGGACTTTAGCTGTATACGTAAGTTTATATTCTTTCTCCTTAACTGTTTCCTCTAAAAATGGAATATGTTGAAAGAAGTTTGCATCTAAAGAACCTTCATCTAAAGCTGTGTTTGGAAGTACATAGTCATCAAATATTTTTACTTCTAAATCATATCCTTTTTCTTTTAATAAAGGTTTTGCTACTTCCAGTATCTTTGCGTGTGGATTTGATGAAGCCCCTACTAGTATTTTCTTATCCTCTTTGTTTGAACAACCAACTGCTGATATTGCTATTGCTGACACCAATGCTACTGATAATAATTTTTTTAATTTCATTTTTTACTCCCCCTCTTTAAAGTTTTTATGATTAAATTATTTTAGTTTCTTGTAAGCTAGATTTCCTATACCTTGTATTATCTGAACTAATATTACAAGTGCTATTACTGTATACACCATTACTGCTGTATCGAATCTTTGATATCCATAAATAAGTGCTACATTACCTAATCCTCCAGCTCCTACTGCACCCGCCATAGCTGTATAACCAAGTATAGATATTATTGATAATGTAATTCCAGATACTATTGAAGGCATAGCTTCTTTTATCATAACCTTAAATACTATTTGTCTCTTTGTAGCCCCAAAAGATCTTGCAGCTTCTATCAATCCTTTGTCAACTTCATTTAACGAACTTTCTATAATTCTAGCGATAAATGGTGCTGCACCAATAGTTATTGGTACTATTGCAGCAGTTTCCCCTATACTTGTTCCAACGATTAATCTAGTTATTGGAATCATTGCAACTATAAGTATCATAAATGGGAAACTTCTAAATATATTTACTATAAATCCTAAAACACTATTTATTGTGCTATTTGGTTTTAATCCATCTGGTTTTGTAACTACTAATATGATTGCTAGTATAAATCCTAATATTGTTGCTACTATAGTTGGTACTATAACCATATACAAAGTTTGTAACAATGCATTTGGAAATAGTGTTGTTAAAAAGTCGATTAAACTATTCATTTATCATTTCCTCCCATCTTATGCCTTTACTAGTTAGATATTGTTTTACTTGTTCCCCACTTTTATCTGAAACATTTATGATAAGTGAACCTAAAATATCTTCTTTAAATTGTTCTAATTTACCAAATATTATAGATACATCTATATTTAGTTCTCTTGCCATAGTCGTTATAATAGCGTCATTAGAAATATCTTTAGGGAATAGTATCTTTATATTTGTTCCTTTTGGTAAAATTATACTTTCTTCACCTATTAATTTTCTAAGTCCCTTAGTATTTCTTAAGAAAATCTCTTCTGTATCTCCTACCTCTAGTACTTCTCCATTTTCCATTATTGCTACTCTTCCACAAATCTGTTTTATAACTTCCATTTGATGAGTTACAACAATTATTGTTATTCCTAATTTTTTATTTATATCTTCAAGTAATGAAAGAATTGATTTTGTAGTATTTGGGTCTAATGCTGAGGTTGCTTCATCACAAAGAAGTACTTGTGGATTTAGTGCTAAAGCTCTGGCAATTGCAACTCTTTGTTTCTGACCACCACTTAAGTTCCTAGGTTTATCATTTTTCTTTTCAGATATACCAACCACTTCTAATAGCTCCAAAACTCTTTTCTGTATTTCTGATTTTGTATATCCAAAACATTCTAATGGTAATGCTACGTTATCAAATACAGTTCTTCTCTCAAGTAATGAAAAGTGTTGGAAAATCATGCCTAGTTCTTTTCTTAAATCTCTCATTTGCTTTTCATTTAGTGACTTTACTTCCTTATCAGAAACAAGCACATTACCTTCTTGATATTCTTCTAAGCCATTTATACATCTAAGTAGTGTTGATTTTCCTGCTCCACTATGACCTATTATTCCAAAAATTTCTCCAGATTCTATTTCAATACTTACATCTTTAAGTACTTGAATCTTTCCATAATACTTATTAACATTTTTTATGCTAATCATAAAATTTCCTCCCTATTATTATGCTAAGTTTTTATGTTTATCCTCGCTTATGTATTTTAATTTATATATAACAAAATAAAAGCCTGAGTATAAACTCAGGCTTAGAAAGCTATTTATACTCATCTATCAACTATATTAGTTGCAGGATTTAGCACCAATGTATATAAAATATACTGGTTGCCGGGTTTCAAAGGGCCAGTCCCTCCACCACTCTTGATAAGACGTTATTTAATTTAAAATTTAATTCGATTATCATTTGTTGCTATGTTATATATGATATATTCATTAATAATATTTGTCAATAAATTTATTTAAATTTTTTATTTTTTGTTTTTCTTAGTTAAAAATAAATAGATATCTTTTATTGACTTTCTAGTGTCTAAATCTTTGTATTTTCAATAGTTATATGATATTATGTAATTATTAATTTTTCATTAATATAAAAAATATGAAGCCCAAAAAAGATAATACTTTTAGGGCTTCTATATCTTGTAAAACTTTTTTATTTTCTAACTAGATATTTACTCTATTATTTTTTATTATTTCCTGTTATTCCTAGTCTATCATTCATATCTTTTATCATTTTTCTAAAACCACTACCTATATCATTTCCAACATCTTCTGTTCCATGAACTATCTTCATAAAGTCATTTTGACCTTTTTTCATATCTTCATCAGATACATTATCTAATTTTTTTATTCTCTCATCTATATCTTTTATTAATCTTTCACCTTCAGTTATTAATTCATCATTCATTTTCTTTAATTCTGTATCTTCTGTTTTACCATCTTTTTTAAGAGATGTTACAAATGATTGTATTTTATCTCTACTATCTTTATATGCAGCTTTCACATCAGCTAAATATTTTTCATTTCCTGGATATTCTTTATCCTTAAACTGATTATTTATACTCTCTGGAGTATCATAAATAGAATATCTATTTAAACCTGCTATATAATCATTATAGCTTGTTGAATAATAATTCATATAACCTTCATTATTATTTACTGATTCATTGGGATTTTTCCCTGCATTCTTACTTGGCTCTTCTGTTTTTTTAGTACATGCAGTCATTCCTATAGCTAATACTAACGCTAGTCCTACAAATAAGGTTCTTTTTAATTTCATTTTTATTACCCTCCTAGATGTTTTGTATTACAAAAAATTTAAATATATTTCTTTCTTAACTTAGTATTTCTATATTTTTATTTTTTATTTACTAAAATTAAACAAGATATAATTTATTTTTTGGGAAATTATAATAAATAAGTAACTAAATAAAAAAAAGGTATTTTTATTATTGATATTGATTATCACTTATAGTATAATCTAATTAACTGATATTAATTTTCATTTGAAGGAGGTTATCTTTTATGTCTTGCTGTAATTCACAATTTTGTTGTAAAAATAAAATTGAATCATCTTATATAAAATGGCTTTTAGAAGTTTTAGGTCCTGTCTTTTTAGGTTCTAAACCTGCTGAAATAATAAATATCTCATTTACTGATGTAAATAGAGAGGAAAAAATTAGTGATATTTACAAATATCTATATAAATGTAAAAAGATAGATTTTATAGTTATTGATAAAAAGAAAAAGGGATTAAAAATCTTATTTGTAAACAAAAAAGCTTTATCAGAAAGGCTAAAATGTAAAAAAACAGTAAATTTTCTAAAATTTCTGGGATACAAACAAAATACAAATGTTAATGCTTATTTAGAACATTTAGTAGATAAGCTTAAGGGTGATACTTTTCCTGATGAAATAGGAATTTTTTTAGGATATCCTCTCAAAGATGTGATTGGATTTATGGGATATAGTAATTATGAAGTTTCTATGATTAAATATTGGAAGGTTTACGGAGATACAAAACAATCAGAAGACACATATTCTAAGTTTTTACTTCATCGTAAAAAAATGAGAAAGTTACTAGACTACATAAGTGTAGATAAAATAGTAAGTTGCTTTTAGTTGTATTTTTATATAGTAATAAAAAATACACCCTTTTACTATACTGTTTCCATAATAAAAAGGGTGTATTTTCTAATTTAACATTCTAGTTTTGATTGTACAACATGTCTTTAATATCTATTTTCTTCTCTTGCATTCCATTAGACATTAAGAATTCTTGTGTGTCTTCTAACTCTTTTTTATCTTTATCTGTTATTTTAGAACTAAAATCATACCAAGAATACATTTCTTTAGTTTCATCTAAAGATAGCCCCACTTCTTTAGATACAACATCCATTACTTTATCCTTGTTTTCATCCATATATTTTAAAGTCTCTTCATGAACTTTCATAAATCTTTTTACTAACTCAGGATATTTTTCAGCAAAATCATCACTTACTGCAGTAACTATTATTCCACTAACTAAGCCTTCTCCATTTACAATCATCTTAGCACCTGAGTTTATTGTTTTTAATGCTGTTGGACCTGCAAGCATTGCTACATCAGCACTTTTGCTTTCTAATGCAGAAGCAGCACTAGGAATATCCATATTTACATATTCAACATCATCTATAGTGTAACCTTCCTTAGCAAGTGCTGCAATTAACAATTGATGAAGTATAGTACCCTTTGGTCCTACTATCTTTTTGCCTTTTAAATCTTTTATAGATTTAATATTTTCATTATTAGTTATAAGCATATATCCCTTTGGTGATCTACTATAAATATTTGTAACTTTAAGACCAACACCATTTGAAGCAGCTATTATTGCAGATGTTCCTCCTAATGCATGTAAAAAGTCTATCTCTCCTGCAGCTAGTGCTTGAGTTTGCTCTGGTCCTGTTGTCAATTCATGAAAATTAACTTTTATATTGTCTTTTCCAAATTCCTTTCCAAATAAATCATCCTTTTTTTCAAGTATACTAGGAACATTAAGTGGTGATTTCACATAAGTCAGATTTATTTCCTTAGGTAAACTAGCCTCTTTTTTTGCAGGTGCATCTTTCTCGTCATTTTTTGTTGAGCAACCTACAGTACCAACCAACACCATTACTAAAGATGTCATTACTGCTAAAATCTTTTTGTTTCTCTTAATCAATTAAAACTCCCCCAATTCCCTTAATATTTCTTTTTTTAAGCTTATATAATAGCTTTTTGTTAAATCTCTATTATATTCATCTTCGACACTAAACTGTTTAATCCCTTTATTTTTACTAAAAACAATTATTTTCTTTGCTATTTCCATAGCTTCTTCTATATTGTGAGTCACAAATACTACACCTTTTTTAGTATTTTTATGGATATTTACAACTTCTTTTTGCATTTTTCTTCTTGTAAAGTAATCTAGTGCCGCAAATGGCTCATCCATCAGTAAAATATCTGGATTGAAGGAAAGTGCTCTTGCTATACTTACTCTGTGAGCCATCCCCCCAGATAATTCATTTGGATATGAATTTTTAAACTTTTCAAGTTTCATCATTTTTAAATACTTATCCAAATCAACCTTATTTTTATTCTTTTTTTCAGTATGTAAAAATATATTTTCACTCACATTCAACCATGGCATTAGTCTGCTTTCTTGAAATACTACACCTACTTTTGGAATACATTGTTTATCATTATTGTAAAAATATACATTTCCACTAGTAGCGTTTTCAAGACCTGCTAAAATTCTAAGTAAGGTTGTCTTACCACATCCACTCTCCCCTAGTATAACAGTGATTTCTTCGCTAGATATATTTAAAGATACATCATCAAGAACCAAGTGTTCCTTATTATCAACTAAATATTTTTTATGTATATTCTCTAATAAAAATCCATTTCTAACCATTTAAATCAACCTGCTTCCCTTTACTAAACTTTGTTATTGCTTTTGAAAATAGATAATCTGAAAGTATACCTAAAAATCCAATAACAAAAATTCCTACCAATACAACATCAGTTCGTGACATGTCTTTTCCATCAGAAATTAAATATCCTAGACCTGAAGAAGCTGCAATAAGTTCTGCTCCAATTATAGCTCTAAAACTATATCCAAGACCTAAACTAAGTCCAACAACAATATCTAACATAGAATTAGGAATTATTATTTTATAAAAAATTCTCTTTTTAGATAAGTTAAAAGATTTACCTACTTCTATTAATTTACTATCGCAATTCTTTATGCCTTTCAATGTATTTAAAAATATAGGGAAAAAAGATGCCAAAATGATAATTATAATTTTGGATTCTTCACCTATCCCAAACCATAAAATCAGCATTGGAACTAAAGCTAGTGGAGGTGTACTTCGCATAAATTCAAAGAGTGGTTTGAAATATTCATACATTTTTTTATTTACTCCAAATATAACTCCAAGTGGTATTGCTATCAGTGAACTTATAAAAAAACCTATCAATATTCTTTTTATACTAGCATAGGCATTTAAGAAAATAGAACCATCGTATATCATTTTTATGAAAGTATCTAGAACCCTTTCAGGAGGAGGCAAGATATAGCTACTCCATATTCCCAGAACACATACAATTTTCCATAAAATTAAAATTATTAAAAAAATATAATATCCTTTGAATTTTTTATGAATTTTCTCAATCATATAAGACTCCTTTTAATATATCTATCCCTGCTACATTTTTTATTTTTTAAAATCCTAAAGAGTGATTAAACTACATTATAAAATTTAATCTATACCAATTCTCAACCCACCTGAATTCATTCTATCAGAAGGCGTAGAATCTGTTTTTAAGCCAGACAATCTTTCAGATGGTTGTATGATGACTATTTGTCCAGGTTCAACAAATTCCATATGATAAGATTCCCCAGAAGTCTGACCAATAAAAGTCTTCCATGATAATTTTGCTACTTTTGGATATGGTTCCCTTCCAGTCCAGGCTACTAATGCATCTGGGTCTACACAACAAGGCCCTTCAAGTATTAGAGGATTTCCATCTGTTATTATGGCAACATCTTGATTTTGGCCTGTTTTATTTACTAAATGTGTAGTAAAAAGCCCTTTTTGAGATAGTACCCCTGAACCAATTAATTTTACACTATAATGCAATTGTTCAGAAAATGCCAATAAATTTTCGCTCTCAACATAAATTGAATCACCTGGGTCAATCGATATTACATCTACATGATAAGCATTTTGAGCCAGGTAAATTTCACCTTCACCTTCAACAACCATTATTGGCATTTGTTCTCCTGTTAATGACCTTTGAACATGCCCTAACAGTGCTCTTCCTAAACCACCACCATTATTAGGACCAAGTAATAATTTTTCAAAATTAAAATTTCCTTTAAAGGCTACCATAGCACCTTTTTTTGCAAAAAATTTGCCACTTCCCCTTGCTATACACATAAGCTCATTTGTCACATCAAATTTAAACATAATATACATTTATATTGCTTTATTTAGCAATAATCCCTCCTAATCATATATTTGTCTATAATTATACATTAAAATTACAACATAGTCTAACCTACTTCAAACATGAAATTTATTATTTGTATAAAAAATAAGAACCTGATAATAAAGTAATTTAACTTTTTATCAGATTCTTATTTTATCTATCTCTTATTAGTATTACAGCTCTTACTACTTGAGCAACCAGAACAACCACATCCGCAACTGCTACCATTCTTTTTTGAATTTTTAACCATATGCATTATGGCTAACGCCATCAATACTACTACAATAGCTGCTATAATAAATGTAGCCATATTCACCACTCCTTATTTATATGAATTAATTTTTCATATAACTTAATTTACCAATTTTTTCTTTTTTCATATTTCTATTTGAATAAGTTAAAACTATCAATACTACAGCTACTGCTATAACTATAGATATTATTGCCCCAGCAATACTTCCTCCAGTTCCTAAAACTAAACTTCCAACTTGATTGATAAGAAGAGCAACTATATATGCTGTTAAAGTTTGGAATCCTAATGTAATCCATGTCCATTTCCATGAACCCATTTCTCTTTTTATAGCTCCAATAGCTGCAAAGCAAGGTGCACAAAGCATGTTGAATGCCATAAATGCAAATGCACTAGCTACTGTAAACATACTTGCAACTGAACCAAGAAGTGCTGGGTCTTGCTCTGTCGCATCTGATATACCAAATAAAACTCCAAATGTCCCAACTACATTTTCCTTGGCTACTAGACCTGTAACTGTTGCTACTGATGATTGCCAGTTTCCAAATCCAAGAGGTGCAAATATTGGTGCAACTATATTTCCTAAACTAGCTAATATACTATCTCCAGCATCTACCATTTGTAATGACCAGTTAAATGATTGTAAGAACCAGATTGCTCCACAAGCTACAAATATAATCGTACCTGCTTTGATTATGAAGGCTTTTCCTCTATCCCACATATGTATTAAAACACCTTTTGCACTTGGAACATGATATTGAGGTAATTCCATAACAAATGGAGATGGCTCTCCTGCAAATAAACTAGTTCTCTTTAATATAATTCCACAAATGATTATCATTACTATACCTAAGAAATACATTGATGGCGCTACCCATGAAGCACCTCCAAATAATGCTCCTGCAAATAATGCTATTATTGGTATTTTAGCTCCACATGGAATGAATGTAGTTAACATAATAGTCATTTTTCTATCTCTATCATTCTCTATAGTACGAGTTGACATAACTCCTGGAACTCCACAACCTGAACTTATAAGCATTGGTATAAATGATTTTCCTGAAAGACCAAACTTACGGAAAATTCTATCCATTATAAAAGCTACACGTGACATATATCCACAATCTTCTAATATTGATAATAATAAGAATAGAAGCATAATTTGTGGGACAAATCCTAATACAGCTCCAACTCCACCAATTAGACCATCAACTACAAGTCCTTGTAACCAATCAGCTACATTTAAAGAAGCCATAAAATTACTTACATTTCCTTGAATAATTTCTCCAAACAGTACATCATTAGTCCAGTCAGTTGCTATAGCGCCCAATGAACTTACTGCTATATAATAAACTCCCCACATTATAAGTGCAAAAATAGGTAATGCTAATATTCGGTTTGTTACAATCTTATCTATCTTGTCTGATACAGTTTCCTTACCTTTTCTATTCTTCTTTATTATACTTGAAATTATTGAACTAATAAATTCATAACGATTTGCTGTTACTATACTTTCACTATCATCATCCAATTCATTTTCACAATCTCTAGTTATTTCTTCTATGTTATTCAATATTGTTTTAGAAATATCAAGTTTTTGTATAACATTTTCATCTCTTTCAAATAACTTTATAGCTAACCAACGTGTTTCCATATCTATATATGGAGTTTTTTCTTCTATTATCTTTTCAATTTTTTCTATTGCTTCCTTACTTTCATCAACAAAAGGCAGTTTGAAATCTAATTTATTATTACTGCTTGCAAGTTGAATTGCCTTTTCAGCGGCTTCCATAATCCCTTGACCTTTAACTGCTGTCACTTCTACCACTGGGCAACCTATAACCTCAGATAACTTTTTAATATTTATCTTATCACCATTTTTATTAACAATATCCATCATATTAAGAGCTATGACAGTAGGTATACCCAATTCTAAAACTTGAGTTGTAAGATATAAATTTCTCTCTATATTTGATGCATCTACTATATTTATTACTGCATCTGGTTTATCATCTAACATAAAATTACGTGTAACTACTTCTTCTAATGTATATGGTGATAAAGAATAAATACCTGGTAAGTCTACTATCTCCACATCTTTATTTCCTTTTAACTTTCCACCTTTTTTTTCAACTGTTACTCCTGGCCAGTTCCCAACATATTGAGATGAACCAGTAAGCCCATTAAACATTGTTGTCTTACCACAGTTAGGATTTCCTATGAGACCTATTTTTATTGACATTTCCATTCCCTCCATTATTATTTAAGTACATAACTATTCATGATACAGAAAATCATTCTCATTATATAATTGCACTAAATCCATTCTAATTAATTAATTTTATTATTCCACAATGATTTTTTCTGCATCTGACTTACGAATTGATAGTTCATAATCTCTTACAGTTATTTCAATTGGGTCACCAAGAGGAGCTACTTTTCTTACAAATACATCAACACCTCTCGTAATTCCCATATCCATTATACGTCTTCGTGTGGCTCCTTCCCCCTCTAACTTCTTGACTTTCACAGTCTCTCCACACTTAATATCCTTTAATCTGTTCATATCATTACCTCCCTATATTATTATTCTACTTGCCATCTTTTTGTCTAATGCAACTCTAGTATCTTTTACATCTATTATTAAATTCCCATCTATCTTAGAAATTATTTTAACATTTGTACCTACTACAAAACCTATACTATTTAAAAAAGTTCTTGTCTTGTCACTTCCTGAAATCTTCTTTATAACTACTTCTTCTCCTGTATTTGATAGTATCAATGGCATCATATAATATTCCTCCTCTTAAACTAATTTAAATTTATAAGCAATCGTTATCTCATATATAAATTACAATATTTTATCTTAAATTTTAGTCAGTTAAAATAATTACCTATGTTTTCCTTCTTTTTACAATTCTTAATTTTGATTTAAGTCTATCATAATAGTATGAACTTTGCAAGTGATTATTGTGTTCTTTTGAGTTTTTTTCTCAATTGATTTAATCTATTAATAATTTCAATAAAAACTCATACAAAAATAAAGATGCTTTAAGATAGTATATTTAACTATCTTAAAGCATCCTTATTGTGTAGATGTTTTCACATTATTTATACATTTTTTTCTTCTTTTTTAAAAACTATTTTCTCAAAATCTTTTACAGGCATTGGTTTAGAAAATAAGTATCCCTGTACCATATCACATCCAATTTGCTTTAAAAAATCTAATTGTGAAATGGTTTCTACTCCTTCTGAGATTACCTTCATTTTTAATTCCTTTGCCATTCTAATGACATTAGATATAACAATTTTTTCATTATTACTCTCATCTTTTTCTGTAAAAAATGCCCTATCTAATTTTAATATGTCAACAGGTAGTTCCTTTAGAAGATTAAGAGAAGAATATCCTGTTCCAAAATCATCCATAGAAATCACAAACCCATTTTCTTTTAGATGATTCATTGTGTCAATTAAACCATCTATATTATTTAATACTGCTGTTTCTGTTAGCTCTAATTCTATAAAATTTGTTGGTATTCTGTATTTATCTACAATTAGTCTAAACTTCTCAACAAAATTACTATTTACAAAATGCATTCGAGATAAGTTAACAGATATAGGTACAACTTTTTGACCTTCATCCATCCATTCTCTAATCTTTTTACATACTTCCTCAAATACATAAAAATCAATATTTACAATAAAGCCATTTCTCTCAAATACAGGAATAAATTCTATTGGTGGGATTAGTCCTTTCTTTGGATTATCCCAACGAACAAGTGCTTCAGCCCCTATAATCTGGTAATCTGAAAGACTATATTTAGGCTGAAAATATACAATAAATTCTCCATTGTTAAGAGCATCTATCATTGTATTTTCAATTTCTTTTTCTTTTAGTATTTTCTTATGCATTTCATCATTATAAAAAGCAAATGAATTTTTATGACCACCTTTTATAGTCTTTCTTGCAGTATTTGCTCTATCCATAATAGTGTTTATATCTCTATCATCTTTATTTATTTTGTATATACCACAATCTAAAATCAACTTATAGTAATTTATCTTATGATTACTAAATATCTGAACTTTGTTATAAATACTATTTAGCCTTGCTTTAATATCTTCATCTGTCTTATATCTAATAAGAAGAACAAAATGGTCAGCAGAAACTCTTGCAAAAATTTCATCCTCATGCAATTCACTTGCAATAGTATTTGATATATGTATTAAAGTATTATTTCCCACATCATATCCAAACATATCATTTATGTACTTGAATTTATCAACATCCATATAAAATAACACATATGATTCTGGATTGTTTTTAGCAAATAATTTCTCTGCATTTATTTTAAACTTCTCTATACTCGCTGCTCCTGTTAATGAATCTGTATATGCAATTTTCTTTAGAGAATCCTCTTTCTTTTTCTTATTGTAAATTATATATTTGATGGCAATTAAAAACATAATACAAATACACATAATAATTTGTAATGAATACTCTTTAAAAATGATACCAAATGGTACCTTATAAGGCTTATTAATGGTGTTAGAATATATACTGTCATTTAACTGTTCATCAGTAATTTTGCCTATTGATTTATTTAAAATTGATATCAATATTGGGCTAATTTTATTTGATACTCCTATACACATTCCATAATTAGTATCTAAAACAGATATAATTGATAGATTATTACATTTTCCTTCCTTTAAGAGTTCATCAAACTGATAAGAACTAAGTACCATTAGGCTTGCTTTTCCTTCATCTATGGCATCTAAACAATCTTCTATAGACTTATAAGATGTTGCTTTGGCATTTTCAAAGCTTTTTTCTATGTAAGAATCAATAGACTTATAACTACTTGTTAAAGCAATATTTAAATCATTATTGAGATTAGTTCCTAGTTTTCCAACCATAACTATAGGTATATTTATGTATGGATTTGTCAGTTTCATACCAAATCGTTTTTCTTTATCATCTTCATTAATTGAGCCACAAAGCATATCTGCCTTTCCATTTTTTATGTAATTAAGACTCTCATTATAATTTTTTGTTTCAATATAGTCAAATTCTATTCCACATTTTTTTGATATAATTGACATTAAGTCAGAACTTATACCTTTAAATGAATTACTTTCTACATCATAATATTCAACAGGAGACCACTCAGAATCGTATACCATAGTAAGCTTTGGATTGGCTTTAATAAAATTAATTTCTTGACGAGTAAATGCTATAGAATTAGTAACATCTCTTTTAAAATATTTTTTATATAATTCCATATCATAGTACATATCATTCATTTTTAATTCTTTTAAAGCATAATCTAATTCTTTTACTAAATCAGTTTTCTCTTTTGTAGTAGCTAAATAAAAAGGTTCCATTGAAAACTTACTAACTATCTTCATTCCTTTTGCATTTACAATACTTCCACAAACAAAAGCATCTGCTTTATTTTTATTAACAGACTCAATTAACTCATCGATAGAATTACAATATATATATTTTACTGAAAATTTATTTTCTTTTCTATACTTCTCAAATGCAATATTATGAAAATTACCTTTGAGCACAGCCACTCTCATATTGTTAAATGAACTTATATCTTCATAAAACATATTGTAGTTACTTTCATTTGTATATAATGCACTATATTCATATCCTGAACTTATTTTAGGAAAATTAAATATTTTACCTCTTTCATCATTACTCTGTAAAGGTCCAAGTAAATCTATCTCACCGTTTTCTAATCTATCTAAACATTCTTCCCAAGACCCTTTTACAAATTCATATTTCCATCCTGTATACTTTGAAATTTCTTTTAAATAATCATAACCATATCCTGTAT
Source organism: Clostridioides sp. GD02404 (assembly GCF_045898275.1). Classification (NCBI taxonomy): domain Bacteria; kingdom Bacillati; phylum Bacillota; class Clostridia; order Peptostreptococcales; family Peptostreptococcaceae; genus Clostridioides; species Clostridioides sp. GD02404. The sequence continues at coordinate 5,917 of NZ_JBJOCA010000045.1, read as the reverse complement.
AAGAATGTTCTTCGGATGAAGATATAATTCCATAGTTATCACAATATCCAACTCGTATTTTTTTTGAATTTTCAGACTCATCGGCAAAACATTGAATACTATTAAGACACGATACAATAAGCAAAAATATCAAAGAAAGTACTAAGAAGTGCTTTTTAAATGCTTTCATATTTAAAAACCTCCAATTTGCCAACTTACTTTAACTTATTTAGAATTTCAGTTGTAACTACTTTTATTGTAATGGTAAATATATCAAATTGCAATATTCTCATATAATATTCTTATTCAAGTACAAAGAATTTTCTTATTGTTTATTTAAATAAATAGTATTATAAACTCATTAAAAATCATAAAGACATAATTAACACTATAATGTCAATTAACTATATCTCAAAAATATAATAACACTAAAATCTAATGGCACTACTAATATTTTCAAATATCAATAGTGCCATAAAACTTTTAAGATTAATTAAATCTTTTATATATTTTATAATATGCTATACTAAATATTTATCTAAGAAACTTTTTTCTTTAGTACTAAACACTTGTGCTTGAACATCAGAATAATTTTTTGAGTATGTATCAATAAAACCATGATTTGCATCTAAAATCTCGATTTGAACATTTTGTTTTCTAGAAAGTTGGCAAAAAATAGAATCAACATCAAATGAATCATGTTTTGCAAACACTAACAAGGTAGGACATTTCGGAGTTACCTCCATATAATCTCTAATTCGAGAACCATAACAACAAACTATACCATCGCAAAGAGAGTCTTCACTACATCTCCATGCAATAGTCGCACCAACACTATATCCTATAACAAGTACATATTTGTATTCTGATTTTAAGTCATTTATAAGTTTTTCTACTTGTTTATAAATATCAAATCCAACATTGTCTATAAAAAAACCATACGCCTCTTGAGATTCTGAATAAGAAAAAACTTTCCTATCTCCCAAAAGCTCTGGACAAAACACATCATATCCATCTTTATAATACTTTTGACAAACATCTTTTATAAAATTATTAGCTCCATAAATTTCATGTAGTACAACAATAGCTATATTACTTTTATGTATATACTTAATCAGATTGTCCACCACCTGTCGATATTTTTTACATTTAGTTTAAGGTATTCTTTTAAGTATGTCAATTTACTATCTCTAAAATCTGACTTATAAAATAATCCATTTATTACAACAAACTTTCTGCAAAGTAAAAGTGACTAAGTAGTAAAAATCAACACTCATGTAACAATATTACACAAGATATGCAGTAGGCATGACCCCTAGCCAGTTAGTTTTTTCGAATATATTTATATCAAATTAATTTCATAGTTATATAAATTAGAGATAATAAGACTAAAAAATTGATTTCATTAAAACTATATTTATACTCATTTAAATATTTACAAGATTATAACTATAAAATAAAATACAACTCTTAAAAAGGAGTATATCCTTATAATTTTAAAAATCATAAATGATATACTCCTAAAAATCTACTTAACTTATATTAAATTTATTTTCCAAAATATCTATTTAATAATCCTAAGAATGCTTTACCATGTCTAGCTTCATCTTTACACATTTCATGTACTGTATCATGTATAGCATCTAATCCTAATTCTTTAGCTTTTTTAGCTAATTTTAGTTTTCCATCAGTTGCTCCATACTCAGCGTCAACTCTAACTCTTAAGTTTTCTTTTGTATCTGCAACTACAACTTCTCCAAGAAGTTCTGCAAATTTAGCAGCATGCTCAGCTTCTTCAAAAGCTATTCTCTTATAAGCTTCTCCTACTTCTGGATAACCTTCTCTATCAGCCTGTCTACTCATTGCTAAATACATTCCTACTTCTGTACATTCACCAACAAAGTTAGCTCTTAATCCTTCGATTATTTCTTCGTCTACACCTTGAGCTACACCTATTCTATGCTCATCAGCCCAATTTTTTTCGCCTTTCATTTCTTCAAATTTATCAGCTCCAACTTTACATACTGGACATTGTGCTGGTGCAGCATCCCCTTCATGTATATATCCACATACTGTACAAACAAATTTTTTCATAATTACTTTCCTCCTAAATTTTATATATCAAATTAAATTTTTTATTTATCAAGTTAGTTTATATATACCCGAGGCATATACCTTTAAACAATTTTTTTAAAGTTTTTTCTAAACACTTACTTTCCTTGTGTTAACAGTATGTTTCTATAATAATGTCCTTTTAGTTTTATTAATTCTTTATGATTTCCAGATTCTAAAATTCTGCCATTTTCTAAAACTATTATATTGTCACAATTTGATATAGTACTTAATCTATGTGCTATGATTATACTGGTCTTTCCAAAAGTTAAATTATTTATTGCATCTTGAATCTTGGCCTCTGTTGCTATATCTATATTGCTTGTAGCTTCATCCAAAATAAGTATAGGTGCATTTTTTAATATTGCTCTAGCAATACTTATTAACTGTTTTTGACCTTCGCTTAAATCCTCACCCCTATCTGATAATACAGTATTATATCCTCTATGCATTTTCGTTATAAATTTATGTGAATTTGCTATTTTACTAGCATATATAACATCTTCATCAGTAGCCATTAGATTCCCATATCTTATATTTTCCATAACTGTATCATTAAATATATAACTTTCTTGTGGAACTACTCCAAAACAAGTTCTTAAATAATTTCTATCAATAGAATATATATCTTCACCATCTAAAAATATGCTTCCTTTATCTACTTGATAAAAATTTGTAATTAGATTTATAATTGTTGTTTTCCCACTACCAGTCTCTCCTATAATGGCATTTGATGTGCCTGCCTTTATTCTTAAGTTTATATTATCTAAAATCTTCTTTTTTGAATTATAAGAAAAACTTACATCTTTAAACTCTATCTCTCCATTTGAAAAAGAAGAATTTAGATTATCATTCTTGTTATCATTAAACTTGTCTTTAAATACATCCTTTGCTTCTTTTTCCTCTTTCTCATCTATAATCTCAAAAACTCTTTCACATCCTGCTATTGCTGAAAGTAATGTATTAAATAGATTTGCCAATTCATTCAATGGTCTTGTAAATTGTCTTACATAGCTTAAAAAACTAGCTATAACTCCTATAGTTATAATATCTTTAGACGCCAAGACTCCACCTATAATACATATAGTTGCAAACCCTATATTGCTAATTACATTCATAATAGGCATTAAAAGAGATGTATAGATTTGCGATTTGAGTGAAATATTCAGTAGTCTATCATTAACTTCCTTAAAATCATTTATAGACTTTCTTTCATAGTTAAAAGATTTTACTACATTTATATTAGATACCATTTCTTCAATATGAGAATTTAACTTCCCTAACTCCACTTGTTGTTGTTTAAAAAGAACTCTAGTCCTCTTTGCTATAAAGTTACTTAGAAACATTACTATTGGTATTAATATAATACTACAAAATGTTAAAATTGGACTTAATATAAACATCATAATGAAAGTCATCAATATATTTAAAATTCCTGTAATTAATTGTACTAATGAATTTGAGATTCCTGTGCTAATATTATCAACATCATTTGTTACCCTGCTCATAATATCTCCAGTAGAACTTTTATCAAAGAAGGTTATTGGTAGATTTTTAAATTTCAAAAACAAATTACTTCTCATCTCTTTAACTATACTTTGAGATAGTCTAGCTGTACATATCCCCTTAGACAGTTTAACTGAAAATTCAATTATATAAAATGAGAGTAATATAATTATGCCTTTTAAGAAAATGGACTTCGAATACGTATCAATATTTATTATGTCAACTACTTTTCCAAGAGTATATGGTATTATAGTTGATATAATAGAGTCGATTATTACTAGCAAAAAAATGAATCTAGTAATCTTTTTGTCTTTTTTAAAGTATATAAAAACTCTTTTAAATGTTTTTTTAAAATCTTTAGGCTTCTCTTTTTTCTTTAATCTACTGACCTTTTGATTTCCAGTACTTAAATTCAATATACTTCCTCCTTAATTTACATCTTCATTTGCTAAGTTCTGCAACTCAAAAATTTTTTTATAAATTGGAGAACTAACCAGTAAATCTTCATGTGTAGCAAATCCAACCACCTCTCCCTCATCTAAGACTAAAATTTTATCACAGTCAATTATAGAGCTAATCTTTTGTGAAATAGTTATGATAGTACATTTCTTATTTTCTTTGTCTCTTAAATCTTTTATATAATCTTTTATATTCTTTCTAATAGTTGTCTCTGTATTAATATCCATTGCACTAAAACAATCATCAAGGATTAATATTTGTGGCTTTTTCGCTATAGCTCTAGCTATCGTAATTCTTTGTCTTTGTCCTCCTGATAGGTTTTTACCCCTTTGAAATAAAACTTCATCATAAGAATTTTCAAGTTTTGTTATAAATTGATTTGCATTTGCTATCTCGCACGAATTTATAACATCTTCTCTACTTATATCCTTATTTCCCATAATTATATTTTCTAGTATACTTTTCCCAAACACACTACTATTTTGAAATACTACACCTATTCCCTCTCTTAAACTTTCTTCAGAAATACTGTATATACTATTTCCTCCAATCTTAATATCTCCTTTATCAACTATATATAATTTTTGAATTAAATTTATTAAAGAAGTCTTTCCTGAACCAGTCTGACCAATTACACCAATGTTTTGACCTTCTTCTATTTTAAAAGATACATTTTTTAATATTTGTTCATCCATATTTTTATTATATGAAAAATACACATTTTCAAAAACTATATCACCACTTGTAAGTTTAAATTTCTTTTCTTCAATATCTAAATTTACATTTTTCTCAATTATTTCTTCATTCTCATCAAGCAAAACTTCACTTACTCTTTCATATGAAGCTTTTGCTCTAACAAAAACATTAAAAACATGTGAAATCATTATAAGTGATGTTAATATCCTAGTCATATAATTTACATAAGCAACTATAATTCCAATTTTAATTTCCCCTGAATAAACTAAATATCTTCCAATTAATAAGATTATTATTATGGAAACATTAATAATTATTGTAATTGTAGGTCTAAAAAATGACATCATTGTTGTAGCTTTTCTACTGTTTTGGAAAAGCTCCTCATTTAACTCTTCAAAACGTTTGCTCTCATAATCATATCTGCAAAATAGCTTAACTACTTTTATGCCACTTAAAAACTGCCTTAATTTTGAATTTATCTTATCTGTACTTTCTTGTACATTCTTAAATAATCTATAGCCAATCTTCATATTGAGTAATATTATAATAAATATGATTAAAACTGCAACTAAGATAATTATTGACATCTTTAAATTTAATTTTATAGCTATAATTAAACTTCCTATACACATGATTGGTGATTTTATAAAAACTCTCATCATTCCATGTACGAATTGTTGTATTTGATTAATATCATTAGTAATTCTTGTTATTAGTGAAGCTCTACCAAATTTATCTACTTGTTTTAATGAGTATGTATTTATCTTTTCAAACACATCCTGTCTCAAATCATAAGAAAAACATTGAGAAACTCTTGCTGAGATTATACTTCTTATTATTGAAAATATTGCACCTAAAAAGGTTATACCTATCATTAAAGCTCCTGTTGATAATATGTAATCTAAATTCTTATTTGAAACTCCTATATCGATTATTTTTGCCATTATAGTTGGTTGAGCTAAATCACAAAAAGCTTCCAGCGTCAAAAAAAATACTGCTGTAAAAAATAACACTATATATTTTTTTATGTATTTTTTAAAATACCTCATTTAATCATCCCTTCATAGAATTTTCTCATTATCAAAAGTATATCATAATGGCTAATTTAATTGATTGTATCAATTATAAATATTTGTTTTATTATTAAATTTTATACTATACACTT
>NZ_JBJOCA010000044.1:0-24713 GCF_045898275.1 Clostridioides sp. GD02404 | reverse complement strand
TTTTATAATAAATATACATGATATTTTATAATAAATGTAACTTTATTTCAGAAACTATTTTTGAGTATATATATGTTATAATAAATGTATAAAATTTTGATTGGTGGGTTATATATGAATGCATTTATTAGAAAAAGAAATAAGAACTATATTGTTTATCTTGAATTTGCAGATGAAGATACTGGCAAAAGGAAGCAAAAAAATATGGGTACCTTTGATAAAAAAAGAGAAGCAAGTAAAAGACTAAATGAGGTAAAGGAAAGCTTATATAAAGATGGTTTCTTAGTTCCAAATGAAATTACCGTTTCAGAATTTATGTTAGATTTTCTAAATAAATACAACGAAAATATTTCATTAGCTACATACAATAATTATGTTGGTATTTGTAAAAATTACATTAATCCATCTATTGGTAAATATAAAATACAAGACTTACATCCTATTCACATACAAAATTACATAGATAATCTATCTTATAAATTAAATCCTCAATCAATTAAGATTCATATAAATATATTGAAACTTGCAATAAGGAGAGCTTATAGACTCAAATTGATAAAAGAAAATATTATGGATAATATAGAGACTCCAAGATATAAAAAATTTAAAAGTGAAATTTATGATAGAGAACAAATGATAAAATTATTAGATTTAGCAAAAGATACAGATATGGAGTTACCTATTAATTTGGCAATTGGATTGGGTCTAAGAATTTCAGAGGTTTTAGGTCTGACTTGGGACAATATTGATTTTGAAGAAAATACAATAACAGTAAACAAGATAACATCTCGAATTAATGGTTCTGTAATTCTTAAAGAACCAAAGACAGAAAACTCTGTTAGAAAAATATCAGCTCCAAAAGAATTAATATCTTTGTTAAGAGAGCATAAAATAAAGCAAAATAAAAATTTATTAAAATCTTCTACTAGAAATAATAGTAATTTGTTATTTTTTAATAAGAAGTGTGAACCTATTGCTGAAGATGTTATGAGTAAAAGATTTAAAAGATTTTTAGAAAAAAATGATTTACCTCATATTAGATTCCATGATTTAAGACATTCACATGTTACTTTACTTATAAATTCTAAGGTACCTATAAAAGTTATATCTGAAAGAGTTGGACATTCAAACATAAATACTACCTTAAGTGTTTATTCTCACGTCCTTAAAGAAATGGATAAAGAAGCTTCTGATAAAATTTCTGAAAGTTTATTTAATGCTAATTAAGATTAAATTAGCTTAGTCTATTGAGATAGATTCATTAAAATATCAATTGATGAACTAATACAAGTTTTATTGTCTTCATTTTTATAATATTAAATGTATCTATCTCTAATTGACAACATCTAAATAATTTTTTTGTTTCACTTTATTAAAATTATCAATAATACTTTTTCTATAAAAGTTTATATTTTTGTAACAAAAAATATACTTTCTTATAAAAGATGTCTTTTAAAATACTATTTTATTATATGCTAGTTAACATTGGAATATCTAGCATCTTCTTCATTACATCATCTACCTTTTTCGCTTTGTATTCATTATGTCCAGTTAAATATCCTTTTTCATAAGCATTTTTTAAAATCTCTTTTTCATATGTATTATCAGGTTTGAATCCTGTAAGACCTAAATTATAATTTCCCTTGCACCCATCTTTATAACCTTTATTATACCCTTTTTCTGCAACATAATTTTTATGATTTTTTCCATTATGTACTGAAGATGTTGTTGCTTCATAATTTCCTTCTATACTGGCATAAGGACATGCTCCATTATTATGTAGGTGTGCTGAATGTCCTCCGCAATAATAATGTCTTAATTCAGCTTTATTTTTGCTATGATGATTTCCTGATGAACTATGTCCTCCTGAGTGAGCATATGAAAAATTACCTACACTAATCATGGCTAAACTCATTACTATAGTTACTAATTTTTTCTTAAACATAATATATCCCCCCTAAAACATTTTTTATTTTTATTATAGCATCTACTATAGTATATTTAAACTCTTAAGATACAAAGAAATACATTATTCTAATAACAAACACAATTTATAATCCATTTATATATATTTAATTGAGTTCATACTTCTCTTTCTGACACTATACTTTTATTGTTTCATATATTTTAATAACATAAAAAACCTCCTAATATTTGATTAAAAACTTACACACTTGTACATAGCATGTTCTCAAATATTAAAAGGTTTTATACTAACAATTAAATTTGTAAAATGATAATATTTACATTAATAATTTATTTACTTTTTCCATACATTTTAGCTAATTGGTCTTGTATTTCTTTACTTTCTAAATACTCATCAAAGTCCATCTTTCTATCCATTATTCCGTTTGGAGTTATCTCTATAATTCTATTTGCTATAGTAGATATAAACTCATGGTCATGAGAAGTAAATAAAAGCACTCCAGGGAACTTCTCAAGTCCTTTATTAACAGAAGTTATACTTTCTAGGTCTAAGTGGTTAGTAGGGTCATCTAGAACAAGTACGTTTGCATTTGAAAGCATTAGCTTACTAAGCATGCATCTAACTTTTTCTCCTCCAGATATAACTTGAGCTTCTTTTAAAGCTTCTTCTCCAGAGAATAACATTCTACCTAAAAATCCTCTTATAAAACTCTCACTTTTTTCTTCAGAGAATTGTCTAAGCCAGTCAACTAAAGAATATTCTACTCCATCAAAAAACTTATTATGATTCTTTGGAAGATAATCTTGAGAAGTAGTTACTCCCCACTTATACTCTCCACTATCTGGTTCAAGTTCTCCCATAACTATATTTAAAAGAGCAGTAGTAGCTATTTCATCACCCATAAATACTACTTTGTCATCTCTATCCAATCTAAATGATACATCATCAAGAACTTTTACTCCATCTATAGTTTTAGTCAAATTGTGTACTTCTAAAACTTCATTACCAATTTCTCTAGCAGGTGTAAACCCTACATATGGATATCTTCTTCTTGATGGTTGTATATCTTCAACTTCTAATTTATCCAATTGTTTCTTTCTTGATGTAGCTTGCTTAGCCTTTGAAGCATTAGAGCTAAATCTAGCTATGAATTCCTTTAATTGAGCTATCTTTTCTTCAGTCTTTTTATTTTGGTCCTTAGCAAGTTGTAAAGCTAATTGACTTGATTCATACCAGAAGTCATAGTTTCCAACATACATTTGTATTTTACCAAAATCTACATCAACTATATTAGTACATATTTGATTTAAGAAATGTCTATCATGCGATACTATTATAACTATAGACTCTTCTAAATCCATAATAAAATTATTTAACCAGTTTATTGATTTAAAATCTAAGTGGTTAGTAGGCTCGTCCATTAATAGTATTTCAGGCTTACCAAAAAGTGATTGTGCTAACAATACCTTAACCTTTTCCCCACCAACTAATTCTTTCATTTGCTTGTAATGCATCTCTTTAGTTATACCAAGACCCATAAGTATTTTCTCAGCATTAGTTTCTGCATCCCATCCATCAAGTTCCGCAAACTCTCCCTCAAGTTCAGCAGCTTTGATTCCATCTTCTTCATTGAAATCTTCCTTCATATATAAGGCATCTTTTTCTTTCATTATGTTCCAAAGTCTCTCATGCCCTCTTATGACAACATTTAACACAGTTTCTTCTTCATATTCGAAGTGGTCCTGTTTTAAAACTGACATTCTTTCTTTATCAGTTATAGATATACTACCTGTATTTGGCTCTATCTCTCCTGATAATATTTTTAAAAAAGTAGATTTTCCCGCACCATTGGCTCCTATTATTCCGTAGCAATTCCCTTTAGTGAATTTTAAGTTAACATCTTTAAATAATTCCTTATCACCAAATCTAAGTCCAACACCTGTAACTTGTAACATTAATATATTTTCCTTTCTTTTTGCTCATAATTTATTTTATCATAAAATTTTGATAACACTTTTATTATCTATTATCACTTAAACAGTATATTTTTTATACTAAGTTAGTGAAATATTTATTTAAGGTATACTACAAGTTGTAAATTTATAAAAATTAACAATCTATTATATTATACTTATAAAGAAATTAAATTGCAACTTTATTCATTCTTTTACATACTGTAATTACTTTATTATAGCTTATAAACCAATTATGCTTTTTATAAAGTATTTTAGTTTGTTTTGTTTCATATTTAAAAAGAGTACTTAATTTGTAAATACTCTTTTCTAATATCTTTATATTTTAGCAAAATTACATGCAGGGTAAGTACATACATCACAGTTCATACAAAGTCCTCCATGACCATATCTAGCTATATCATACTTATCAAGTTTTTCATCAATCAAGACTCTAGATAGAACTATGTCAAATACTGTAGTTTTATGATACATTGCGCACCCTGGTATACCCATAATTGGAACTTCTCCATAGTAAGCAAGTAAAAACATTGCTCCTGGCAATATTGGTGACCCATATGTTACCAAATCAGCTCCAGTTTCTTTTATTGCTGTTGGTGTGACATCATCTGGGTCTACACTCATACCACCAGTACAGCAGATAAGTTCTGCCCCCTGACTTATAAATTCTTTTATTGCATTTTTTATAATTTCTTTATCATCTGGACATATAGTTTGTCCTATAACCTCACATCCAAAGCCCTTTACTTTTTCTTCTATCACTGGTCCAAATTTGTCAACAATTCGGCTATAGAATACTTCATTTCCAGTAGTAACAATCCCTACTTTCTTAGGTTTAAAAGGCACTACATTTACTATTTTTCTATTTCCAACTACTTTTCTTGCCTCTTCTAATTTTTTCTCATCTATGACTAGAGGTATAACTCTTGTTCCAGCTACTTTCAGACCTTTATTTACTATAAAATTATTATGAAGAGTAGCCATCATTATTTCACCGACACAATTCAAATCAAAAAGTGCATCAACATCTATCTTTAAAAGCCCATCACAGGCAGCTATAAAATCTATCTTTCCTTCTTTTATTTCACTAAAATTTAAATTTTCTCCAGCAGTTAATTCTTTTAAAAATAGTGCACCTTCATTTTCATGAATCATGCCTTCTGATTTTTCCCATACATACAAATTATCTTTACCAAGAGATAATAAAACTGGAATGTCTTCTTCTTTTACTACATGACCTTTTTTAAACTTTCTTCCTTTAAATTCTCCAGGTATTATTTGAGTTATGTCATGACATAAAACTTGTCCAATAGCATCTATAGTTTTTATTAACTTCATAATTTACCCCCAATTCTTTCATAGTCCGTTTTTGTATCAATATCTAATAATATTTCTCTAGGAACTTCTACATACTTTATTTTTGATGCATTTTTTAAAACGGTTTTACCTTTTTCATCTTCTTTAAGTGCCAATAATTCTTCTTTTTTGCTGTATGGGAATATAACTGGATTTCCACATACATCTTTACATCGTGGAATTACTATAAAATCTCTATCTAATTTAAAAGTATTTATAATTTTATCTATATATAAACTATCAATAAATGGCTGGTCTCCTACAAAAAACATGTAGCCATCACATTTTGAACTGTTTAAAATACCTAATTTTATGGATTCACTCTGACCTATATTTGCATTTTTATTATCCACATATTTAAAACCATATTTATTACACAACAATGAAACTTCTTTGTATTGACTTACAACTACAACTTGATGAAAATTAATTTTACTAACTGCTTTTAATACATGTTCTATTATAGAACATCCTTTATAATCTAATAAAAGTTTATTCGTTCCCATTCTTCTGGCAAAGCCCGATGCCATTATTACTGCATTTATCATATATATCATCCTTGGTATTTATAATGTATTGATAGTTCTATGATTTTATAATATCACTATTGATATTATCTATATATATAATATCATATAAACTATTTTAATACTTCAATATCTTGTACAAAACTTTTGTTTTATACTTCCATAAAATATCTCCATTTTACTTTTATCTTCTTTAATACTTTTTATTAATTCTATAGCTAATTTTTTATATTTTTCATCTTCAACTTTATTGATGAATAATATTTTTTCTCCACAATAGTTTTTAAATAAACCATTTGGATTTAATACTATATTTTTTAAATTTTCGAGATTTACTGTAGAATCATTGTTAGTATTATATGTATCTAAATTTACTATTTTTTTAAATAGGTCTAATCTGTGTATGTTTTCTTCATTAATATTCATTCCAAATGAGGTTATATCTAATATTCCTACAGTTTTTGTAGTTTTGTGATATACTACTGGTTCATTATCATTCCAACCTTTAAGTCTTTTTTTCTTTGAACCATCTCCCTCTATTAAGACTATATCAAATTTATCTACAATTTCATCCAAAATAGATGAATCAATACCTACTATTTTATTTTCATTATTTATATAGCTTCCACATACTGTTACTCCATGACAAATAGATGGAATAACAGTTCCATCTATTGTCATAATTATATTTTCATAATTATCTGGTACATATATTTTAGTTGTTGTTGTAAGAAGAACTCTTAATTTACATCTATAAAAATCTGCAAAATAGTTTATAAATGAAGTTTTACCTCCTGCTCCAACTACAGTTATTATTTCGTTCTTTCCTATTATATTTGATAATTCCACACTTTCACCTCTTGTAACTAATTTTTTAATCTCTTAATTTTTTATAATTAAACTTTTTTAGTAAAAGTGATTTTTGAAATTCCATAAACTCGAAAGTAAATAGATTCTGTTGTAAACAACAAGGCGGATCCAATTCGCCGCTAAGCTGTAAGCCTACGCTATCAGTTTATCTTTTAAATATAATTAAGATATTCTTATTCTTTGTGGTTGTTTTAATATTTGAGGATTATCCTTCAACTTGGATAAGTCAACTATTTGTGATTTTTTTAATATATTAAGACTAGCATTTACATCTGCATTTATAATCATACCAACACTGGATTTATATTGACCTCGAGTTATTCTTTCTCCCTTAAAATCATATTTTTGTACATTATCCAAATTGATATCAGGCAGAAAATCATCAGCAAAAAAGTCAGATTTACTAGTATAACTTTCTTCTTGTCTAATAAAATTAATATTTTTTATTTTGCATAGATATTCTAACTTTCCTTTTATCTCTCCAAAAGGAATTCTTATAAAATTTCTATATATTTTCCTCTCCACATTATCACTTTTCTCTAACTTAGCATTATATCCTACTATTAAGTTTCCAATATTATTTTTTATACAGTAATCAATTATGTAAAAACAAGTTTTATTTACATAATCCTTAACTTGATTATTCCTTTTATTCCAGACTTTAAATTGCTTTCTTGTAATTGCTGTTACATTCTTTTTTAATTTTAAAGCTTCTATTTTATCATTCTGTTTATTTGCCCATTGATTCACAGATTTAAGCCTTTTTCCATCTATGATAAAACTATCACCTAGATTTGTAACACATGTACATAAGTTTTCTAAACCTAAATCTATAGCTAGTGCATTTTTTTGATTTGAAACTTCCTCTGATTTCGGTATCTCATAACAATACTGAATTTCAAAGAACCTAGCCTTATGTTTAGGTATTATTCTTATTTCCTTAATCTTTTTTTCTAATATATTTTGAGGAACTTTTATACTTACTTTCCCATATAATTTTTTAAATGCTGGAGACATAGGTACATTTAGAGTACCATCTTCTTTAATTCTTATTTGACCTATTATTATGCTAAAGAATCCTTCCTTATCAAGGTATTTAGGTGATTTTATTCCTCTAAAATCATACTTACCTTCTTTAGCTAATTTAATTAAGCCAAAAAAAGACCTGAAAGAACTATCAACTTCTTTTAATATCTGTTGAGCTATATTACTATTGAGAAGTTTATAATTTTCGTTTTCTTTACATACATGATAATTGGCTTCATAATTAAGATGTTCTCCTTGATTAAAATAGTGTTGTCTAACATTGTATGTACCAACATTATATAAATTTTTTGCTAAGAAACACATCTCTCGTAGAGCTTGATATTCTTTTTTAGTTAAGTTTTTTAATTGTTGTCTTTGAGTTCCATAGTGTATATTTTTTATTCTACTTGACATAAACTCACCTCCTTTAGAATATACTCTACTAGACATTATATATGGTATTTTTACAAAACGCCATATATAATGTCTATTTAGTTACTTTATTTTACAAAATAATTTAAATTTACATATTTTTATATATTATATTACATATTATAATGGTTTGTTATTGTTTTTCATTCCCATATAAACTTTTTCAAATGTCATAGGAAGCTCTCTCATACGAACTCCAGTAGCATTGAATATTGCATTTGCTATTGCTGGAGCTGGTGTGTGTATTACTATCTCTCCTAATGATTTAGCACCATAAGGGCCTCCTGGGTCAAAATTGTCAGCAAAATCTACCAATATATTTCCTACTTCTTTTTTTGTAGGAACTTTGTATTGTAAAAAACTATCTGTTAATAATCTTCCATCTTTATCAAATCTAGGGTCTTCATACATTGCAAACCCTATACCCATCATTACTCCACCTTCTACTTGTATTCTAGCTAAAGTTGGATTTATAACAGTTCCACAATCAGGTACACATGCAAAATTTATTACCTTATATTCACCTGTATTTTTATCTAATTCTATCTCTGCAAATCCTGCTATAAATGGTTTTATTCTTTTTAACATACCAAAAGACTCTGTCGCTTCCAAGACTACTGGCACATCATCACTAGCAAAGCCTATGCCTCCTACTGATTCCCGACCTAATTCTTCCAATAACACAAATTTACTATTATCATTTTTAACAAAAACTCTATCTTTTCCCAACTCTAAATCTTCTTTTTTAAATCCTAGCTTTAATTCTGCCACTGAAAGTAATATTTCTTTTAATTTATTTGCTGTCTTTATGGTTGCATTTCCTGTAACTGTTGTAGTACAAGAAGCAAATGCTCCTGTATCATATGGACATAAATCTGAATCACCTGTATAAACAGATATTCTATCTACAGTAGTATTCAAAGCTTCAGCAGCAATTTGAGCTTGAATTGTATCGGCTCCTTGACCTAAATCAGCAAGACCAGACAACAACTTGTATGTTCCATCTTCGTCCATGCGTATAGTAACTGTCGCCATATCCACACGTGGTATACCAGAACCATGATTTGCAACTGCCATACCTACTGCCCTTACCTTGTTATTACCTATGTCTTTACATGGATATTTATCATCCCAATTTATTAATTTCTTACCTTTTTCTATACACTGTTTCAACTCACAACTTAATATTTCTTCTTCAGCTGCTTTTCCAGTAGTGTATCTATCTATTATATTTTTAACTCTAAATTCAAGCGGGTCCATTCCAATCTTATTGGCTAATTCATCAATAGCGCTATCTATTGCAAATATTCCTTGTGTAGCACCATATCCTCTAAGAGCTCCTGCTGGTAACCTATTAGTATAAACTGTTCTAGCATCAAATCTAACAGCATCAATATCATTGTATATTGGTAATGTATTATGTCCAGATTCGGAAGAAACAGAAACACCATTACCACCATAAGCACCCGTATTATTTAATGATTTTAATTCTATTGCCTTTAAATTTCCTTCTTTATCTGCACCCACTCTAACGTCAAAAAACATTTCATGTCTACTATTAGACCCTACAAAAGTTTCACCTCTTGTAAAAACGAATTTTGCCGGTCTACCAGTTTTCATAGTAACGAATGCAGTGAATATATCTGTAGCCGCTATATTCTTTCCTCCAAAGCCGCCACCTATTCTAGGCTTTATCACCCTTATTTTTGAAGATGGTATGCCAAGTACTTTTCTAAGTATTCTCTTTACATTATGTGGTGATTGTAATGATGAAACTACAACAATCCTATCATTTATATCCTTGTATGAATAAGACCTATGAGTTTCCATCATACAATGCGATTGACTTTGAGTTTTATATGAAGCTTCAACCACAAAGCCACTTTCTTCAAGTTTTGCTTCAACATCTCCAAATTCAAAAAACTCTTTAGATACTATATTATTTTTTGCATCCAATCCAAAAGGGTATGGCTCTACTATATCGTCTTCTGGATGTATAACAACCTCATTTCCTTCTGCTTCCTTTGCATTAAACACAGGTTTTAAAATTTCATAATCTACCTTTATCATCTTCAACGCTTTAAGTGCTGTTTTTTCATCTTCTGCTGCCACTAATGCCACTTCATCACCAACAAATCTAACTGTATCTTCAAGCAAAACTCTGTCATAAGGAGATGCTTCTGGCTCTGTTTGACCTGGAACACAATATCTAACTTGTGGTACATCTTTATAAGTATAAATGCCCACAACACCTGGAATTTTTTCAGCTTTTGATGTATCTATATTCTTTATTTTTGCATGTGCATGTGGACTTCTAAGTAATTTTAATGTCAAAACATCTTTATGCATGATGAGGTCTTCAGTATATAGAGGTTTCCCTGTAACAATGGCTGTACTATCTATCTTTCTTATCCCCTTAGTAATCATTATTAGTTTCCTCCCTCAATAACATTATACATCCTTTTAACTAGTGCACTTGCCATGTCTATTCTATAATCTTTACTAGCTCTCATATTACTTCCATAAGTTAATTCCTCACTTGCAATAATAGATGCCTTATCTATATCTTTTTCTTCACTTAATATAGTACTTGCTCCAAGAGCTATTTTTGCCCTTTGAGGTCTCGCTCCAATTGCTATTTTGTAAGTATTATTTTCTTTCAACATGGCTGAGTTTAATATAGGAAAATCTCCTGTACATTTTCTTATTGAATCAAAAACAGCTATTGCATCTCTTTTTGGAAGTATTACCTCAACTAATATGTCTTTACTTAACTTATTATCTAAAAACTCATTTAATTCTAAGACTCCTTCTTTGTATAATCTTACCTTTGCTCCAACAACTAAAAGTGCTGGTATTAAATCAGAAAAACTGTACTTTGAAAATACACTAGCACCAATTCTAGCACCTTGTCTAAATTGAACTCCTACTATATTAGAAACAGCACTTGAAACTATTCCACTACAGTAATTTTTAATAGTTTTATCAATTTCTAAACTTCTAAGAGATGTATCTGCACCTATAAGAATATTTTTCTCATCTTCCCTTATATAATTTAGATTTATCGACTTTAAATCTATGGCTGTTCCTATATTCTTATTACTTAATTTTATAAATCCGCACCCACCTAGAATAACATTATTCTTTTTAGAAGTTAAAATTTTATATGCTTCTTCTAAGCTTTCTGGAACTGTATATTCTTTTATAGTAACCATCTTATCCCCCTGTCATTATACTTATTAAAATTGAAACTTTTAAATCTATCTTTTAATTTATATCAATAAATGTGATATGTCTGATTCACATTTATTAACTCTTTACATTATAAATTTTCCTTTTTATCTTCAACTTTGTTATTCCTACTTTTAGGAAATTTTACCATATACAAAGCTTGAACTATTATGGCTACCATTGCTCCTGAAACTACACTTGAATCTGCAAATAAGGTTTCTATAAACTTTGGAAACTTTTCAAGAACTTGAGGAGCCACCATAAATCCTATGCCAGAAGCCATAGAAAGACCTAATATCATGCTATTTTCTTGATTGAACCCATCCATACTAACAAGTCTTAAACCAGATGTTGTAAGGGTTGAAAATATAACAAGTGTTGCTCCCCCAACCACACAAGGAGGAATGGTTCTTATTAAATTAGCTAGCAAAGGTGATATGCCTGCCAAAAATAGCCCAATTCCCCCAATAGCCAATACAAATTTACTTACAATTTTCGTATTGGAAACGATTGCAGAATTTTGACCAAACATCCCCATTGGAGTTGCAGAAAATAATGCACCTATCGTAGATAGTACTCCATTTCCTAAAACAGCAGAAGAAAGTTCTTCATCTGTTACTTGTCTATTGAGTCCCCCTACTGCAGAAAGCGTACATGCACCCATAATATCTGCTATTTCAACCAAATATATTATTGAAAACATCACTACAACTTCGATTCTTATATCTAGACCAAAAATAAGTGGTTTTGGAAGCGCTACCAAAGTAAACTCTTGAATTGAAGAAAAATTTACAATACCCAAAATTAGTGATAAAATGTATCCAAAAATTATACTAACTAATATTGATGCATCTTTAAACAATCCTCTTCCATACTTGTTTAATCCTAATATCATAAGAGATACAGAGATTCCAACTATAAAATTAATTGGCTGTCCAAAAGTTTCATTTCCCATACCTCCAGCTAAGTTTTTTATAGCTATTGGAAAAAGTCCAAGACCCATACATGCGACTATTGTTCCAGATACAACTGGAGTAAATATAAATCGTATTTTTTTAAGGCCAAAACCAATTATAATTATTACTATTCCAGCTATTATTTGAGAACCAAATAAGACTGGCAACCCATACTTTCCTGCAACAGAGACTCCAGCTCCTATAAACATAGCTGTAGCTCCCATTATAACTGGTATCCCTCCCCCTAATTTAAATCCTTTAAATAGAGGTATTGGATATAATTGTAATAAAGTTGATATTCCTGCAAAAACTAGTGCTGCTTGAATCAAGAGTGTTGACATTTTATGATCAAGCCCAGCTGCATTTGCAACCAATATAGCTGGTAAACAACTTCCTATTACCATCGCCATTAAGTGTTGTAACCCTAAAGGTACGGCTTCCTTTAGTGGTGGTATTCCGTCTAATTCAAATTTTGATGTACTTTTTGCTTTCATAATAAAAACTCCCGTTACATAAAACTTATTGAATTATATAAATACTTAAAAATCTAATATATTAAATTAAATGACGTTTATAAATTTTGATTACACTTCCTTATACATTTAAGTCTTTACTCTTAAAGAATACGTACAATAAATTTAATTATTAACAAATAAACTTATTCTATCATTTTGTATATGTTATTATACAGTAGCTTACAAACATAAGAACATTATAGCTATGAATTTTTAATTTTTTACAATAAATTTAATCCAAGTTAAATCTTTCAATCTTAATAATTATAAGTTATAAGTTTTCATAAGTATTTATATTTTGTAAGTTTTAAACATTTACCTATAAACGCTACTTTATAGATGCCACTTTAAATCCAGTGACCTCATACTTTCATATGAGCGTAGACTATTTCTTCATCTTCAGCATTACCTGTTAAGAGCAACCCGTTTCCACTATCAATAGCTTATAGTGTACTCTCTCTCGAGATAGTCGTTTGACCTTCCTATTTCTAGGCTTGGCGACCAAATGTCCATTATTAAGTACTTAGGCTCTCACCATATACCATCCTTACTATTGTTTCTGGTTTTCACCACATTCATAAAAGTTTCTTTCTATCTTTTATTGTAGTTGCAAGGCTTTAGGATTTACTGGTTTTAAAGTTGTGTCCTACATAGATTTCTCCATGTACGGGGCCAAAAGTACAACTCATTTAATATACTTTGCTTTACCCCCTGTAAATAATATTATTTACTCTTTCACTGTTTTTGTTATTAAATTAATTAAATGATAATTAATCTAAGCATAAAATAATTTTTTAATTTAAACTCAAAATATTTATGAATATTTTATAATATAATTCTCATAAGACAGAAAAACTTAATAAGCTATGTATCTCAGTTGTATCAATGTACTCTCCTTTACTATATTTGTACCTGCAACATAAAACATACAAGTTTCTATCTATTTTATAGATATTTATTAATATCTATAATTAAAATAGTAATATTGTTTGTGTAATAAGAGCTTTACTTACATTACTATTTATAGTTTTTATAGAGCAATTTTAATGCCAATATTTACGTATATTTATTTGTTATAAAATTTTTGTAATTTTATTGATAAAATTTTACTTATTTCAACCGTTCTATCAAATTTTCGCATTTAAATTTTAAGTTTTATTTTTATAATTTCAATATATCTACATAAAAAAAAGACCTTAAAATAAAATTTTAACGGTCTTTTCTCAAATTTTTATTTTCATTTCTAAAATTTATAATAAATAACAGTAACATTATAAGCCTTTTTTATATAATATTTTTTATTTTGTGGATGATAAATTAGTGAATTAAGATATTATCTAACTGATTTTAGTTTAACAATATCACTCCAATTTTTACTAGTAGCTAACTCTACTAAATTTAAATCTCTTCTTATTTCAGAAACATCTTCTTTTATAGCATTTGTATCACCTTTTATATATGCTATATTATGCTCCATACTATCATGAGTAGCTTTATTTATTTCAGAATTATGTAATAAGCTTCCTAAAATATTGCTCTGCTCTTCCTGTATCTCTTTCATTGATTTTTCTTCACGTTCTAGAACATCAATCTTTACTTCAATTCCATATAATTTCTCATTTGCTGTAGATATTTCGTCCTTAATCCCACTCATATCTTCACTAATATTATTTATTTTGCTTTGCATAGAGTTCATCTCTGATTTAACTCCAGATATATCTTCTTTCATCGCAATCATATCTTGTTTTACATCAGACATATCTTCTTTTACCATACTTGTCTCCTGTTTTAATCCAGTTATTTCTTTTTTCATTAAATTTACTTCTTGCTTTACTTCAGATATATCTTCTTTTAACATATTCATCTCTTGTTTTACTTCAGACATGCCTTCTTTTAATACAATTATTTCTTGCTTTACTTTGGACATATCTTCTTTTAGAACAGTTATCTCTTGCTTCACTTCAGACATATCTTCTTTTAGAACAGTTATCTCTTGTTTTACTTCAGACATATCGCTCTTTAATACAGTTATCTCTTGTTTCATTTCAGACATGTCGTCCTTTAACATTGTTATCTCTTGTTTCATTTCAGACATATCTTCTTTTACCACAGTTATTTCTTGTTTTACTTCAGACATATCGCTCTTTAATGCAGTTATTTCTTGTTTTACTTCAGACATATCTTCTTTTATACTAACTACATCTTTATTTATAATATGTAATAATTCTAAAATCTTATCTTGCACTTACATCACCATCCCTATTAATTATTATAACATTTTATACAAATGCTATACAATGTTAACATATCTATAAAACAGTTATTAATAATTAATCAAAATATAAAATAATTTCAAATAAACCTATTTTTCATTGTTGAAATGATGAAAATATACTTAATTTCATACAAAAAGGGTGCCTCATGAACTAAAAAGTTCATCTTGAGACACACCCTTTTATTTCTATATAAAGTTTTATTTTTTAATTATTCTTTACAAAATAACCTATGCATTCAATTCTGAACATGAAATTTTTCTTCCAAGTGCTTTTGGTTTACAAACTGATATGCAAAGACCACAGTATCTACACTCTTCTTCATTTAACTCCATCTTATCATTTAATTTTCTTGCTTGATATGCACATACTCTCTCACACATCTTACATTTAGTACATTTTTCTTCATCATAAGTAAATTCAAAGCTAAGTCTTTCATTTACGTCGCCCATATGCTTATGTACTATACCACAAGCATTTTCTATAGTATTATACCCTAGTCTATTAAGATTAGATTTTAAGTCATCATGTATTTTAGATATTACTTGTGCACCTTTTAAAATTACCACTGAACATATACCAACAAAGTCAGCACCTGCCATAATCATTTCTAATGCATCATCTCCACTAACACATC
Source organism: Clostridioides sp. GD02404 (assembly GCF_045898275.1). NCBI lineage: Bacteria > Bacillati > Bacillota > Clostridia > Peptostreptococcales > Peptostreptococcaceae > Clostridioides > Clostridioides sp. GD02404. Next base: position 8,990 of record NZ_JBJOCA010000044.1, on the reverse strand, counting down.
CACCTAAACCAATTATTGGTATATTGACTTCTTTTTTTATTTCATAGATTCTTTGTAAAGTTATTGGCTTAATAGTTTCTCCACTTAGATATCCTATTCCATTTCCACCTAATAAAGGTTGACCAGTTTCTATGTCTATCCTAAATGCTGGTCCTACAGAATCACAAGCAGTTATTGCATCTGCTCCTGCTTCTTCTAATTTTTTAGCAAAAGCTCCTATTTCATCTATCATAGGAGGAAGTTTAACTATTACTGGTATATTTACTTTTTCTTTAGCATCTTTAAGCATTGGTATCAAATCTCTATAGTCATAAGATACTAATTCAATAAAGTCAGCTCCTGCATTTGCAACTTTCTCTACTAATTCACTGCTTTCTTCGATTGTATGACCTATTGAAGCTATACAGACAGTCCCATCTTTTTTCATTTGTGGTATTTCAAAATCTATCCATTGTTCTGGTTCAAAATCTGTCCATTTTTCATTATTTAAAAGAGCATTAGTTGTATTTCTAACCATATGTGGTGCTGGATTTATAGCTCTTTCTTTTCTTATAGTCTTAGTAACAACTGCCCCTGCTCCTGCATCACTTAATATTTTACATCCAGCTGCACTATATGTTAATGGTCCTGAACCTATTATAAGTGGTGATTTTAATTCTTTACCTAAAAAATTGTACATTATCTGCTTCCCCTTTTCATTTATATTTACATTGATTTATATTTACATTCATTAAAATTTCCAAAATTCACAAGCAACTTCTTTCATCTCTTTAACAATAGCTTTTTTATCCAAATCAACTAATTGTTTTTCTTTTAAAATATGTCTACCATCTATGTATACATTTGATATAAATTCTTTTTTACCTTGTACTACTATCTGGTCAAATATGTTATCAAGAGTTACAGGAGTTTTGAATTCATCTTCCATAACTATTATATCAGCCTTATTGCCAGCTACTATTTTACCAGATTTTTGAAGACCTAGTGCATGAGCACCATACTCTGTTGCCATTTTAAAGACCATATTTGCTGGCATTACAGATGCATCTTCTTCGACTGATTTGTGCATTAAGAATGCACCTCTCATAACTTCAAAAAAATCATTTATATATCCATCTGTACCAAGTGCTACTTTTATACCTTTTCTAATCATTTTGGGTACTGGAGAAAAACCTCCACCTACTTCGCAGTTGCTAAGAGGCATATGAACCACTTTTACGCCTTTTTCTTTTAATATCTCTATCTCTTCATCATTTACTTTTACACACTGAGAAGCTAATACAGTTTCATCCAATATTTCTAAATCATTATAGTATTCAACAGCTTTTTTACCAAAATGTTTTTCAGCATAGTTTGGTTCATATATACTCTCACATAAATGGAATTGCATTGGTGCATCTAATTTCTTTGCATCTTCTTTAGCTTGCTTAATAAATTTATCTGAACATGTAAAACTTGTATGAGTACACATTATTCCATTTATTAATTTACTATTTTCTCTACTCCACTTTATCAAATTAGAATTTTCATCTAAACATCTAAGCCCATTTTCATAACTTATTCTCTCGCAACTTTCTAGGGATAAAACCGCTTTCATCCCTATCTCTTCTAATATTTTACCTTGCTCAATTAAAGTTCCTACCTCTGTATTTGGAGCCTCTAGAGTATCACAAAAAGCTACTACACCAGATTCTATAAGCTCTATTGCTGATGCTTTAGTTGTTGCCTTTACTTCTTTTAATCCTATTCTGTTTTCTATAAATGGCCACCAATAATCATTTAAAAAACCTTCAAAATCAGTAAAATGTACGTTTGCAGGTATTCCTCTAGAAAGCACTCCATATTGGTGCATATGACCATTAATGAATCCTGGCATTACTATAGCATCCGATTTATCTATTATTCTTTCAATATTTTTGTACTTTATTTCAACTTCTTCATTTGGTAATATATCTTTTATAATGTCATTTTCTACTACAACAGCATAATTTGTATATATTTCATCAGCAGAAGATATTAAGTATTTACTTTTTATAGCAATCATTTATTTTCCCCCCTGATTTAATTTTTTCATAGCCATATAAACTTTCTCAGAAGTTATAGGAAGTTCTCTTACACGAACTCCAGTAGCATTATATATTGCATTTGCTATTGCTGGTGCTGGTGTATGAATAACTATTTCCCCTAAAGATTTAGCTCCATATGGACCTGTTGGATCATAACTATCTACAAAATCAACAAATATATTTCCTATATCTTTTTTTGTTGGAACTTTATATTGTAATAAATTAGAAGTCTGAAGCTTTCCATCAGAACCATGTCTAGGGTCTTCATACATTGCAAGCCCTATACCTTGAGTTACACCACCTTCAACTTGTATTCTAGCAAGTGCAGGATTCATAACTGTACCACAATCAGTAGAACAGGCATAATTTATTACTTTAAACTCACCTGTCGTTTTGTCTAACTCAATTTCAGCAAATCCTGCTAAGAATGGTTTCGCACTCTCTTGTATTCCATATGATTCAGATGAATATAAAACCTCTTGATTTCCACCACCAACAGATTCTCTTCCTAATTCACTTAACAATACAAACTTATCTACATCTTCACTATAGCAAACTCTATCCTCATATAGTATTAAATCATCTATTGGTAAATCTAGTTTCTTCTGTGCTACTTTTAATATCTTTTGTTTTAAACTTTCAGCAGATTTTATTGTAGCATTTCCAGTTACATAAGTAGTACAAGAAGCATATGCACCAGTATCATATGGACACATATCTGTATCTCCTGTATAAACAGAAATTCTATCAATAGATGTATTCAATGCTTTTGCAGCTATTTGAGCAAGTATTGTGTCAGAACCAGTTCCTAAGTCTGAAGACCCAGAAAACAACTTATAAGTTCCATCTTCATCCATTCTCATATTTACTATTGCCATATCTATGTTAGCTATACCAGAACCATGAGTTCCCACAGACATTCCAACAGCTCTTACTTTGTTGTTTCCAATCTCTCTGACAGGATATTTTTCATCCCATCCAATAAGTTTCTTTCCTCTAATTATACATTCATCAAGTGCACAACTTCTGATTGGAAAATTCATTATTCCGCCTTCAGTTTGCTTTTTTATAATATTTTTCAATTTTATTTCTGTTGGATCCATATTAAGTTTATGTGCTAATTCATCGATTGCACAATCAAGTGCGAATGTACCTTGTGTTGCTCCGTATCCTCTTAATGCTCCCCCTGGAACTAAATTAGTATACACAGTTCTTCCATCAAATTTTATTGCAGGTACATTGTTATATGTTGGAAGTACATTATGCCCTGATTCAGAACAAACTGAAGGTCCATTATCTCCATAAGCACCTGTATTGTTCAAGGCTTTCATATCTATAGCTTTTATATTTCCTTCTTTATCTGACCCAATCTTTATATCAAAAAACATCTGATGTCTAGTATTAGTCATTGCAAAAGTTTCTTCTCTAGTATAAATAAGCTTTGCTGGTCTTTTTGTCATCCAAGTCACAAATGATGCATATATCTCCGTTACAGCTATATTTTTTCCACCAAAACCTCCACCTATTCTTGGTTTTATTACTCTCACTTTTGAAAGAGGTATTCCCAATGCTCTAGAAACCTGTCTTCTCATATGATAAGCTGATTGATTTGCAGAAGTTACTACTAATCTACCATTCGTATCTATATACGTATAAGCTCTATGAGTTTCCATCATACAATGGGCTTGTGATTGAGTCATATAAGAATGTTCTACTATTACATCACTTTCTTTAAACTCTTTTTCTACATCCCCTTTACCCATTTTTTCTCTTGATACGATGTTTTTTGTAGCATCTAATCCAAAATCAAATGGACAAAATAAATCATCTTCTTCATGGATTAAAGTTTTATTTCCTTCTGATTCTCTTGCATCCAATATAGGAGTCATTACTTCATATTCTACTTTTATAAGTTTCATAGCTTTAATAGCAGACCTTTCATCTTCAGCAGCTATTATAGCAACCTCATCTCCTACATATCTAACTATATCTTCAAGTATTAATTGGTCATGAGGTGAGGCTTCTGGATATGATTCACCAACCATTGAATATCTATAATTTGGCACATCTTTGTAAGTGAATATATCTACTACACCTTTTACTTTTAATGCATTTTTTATATCGATGTTTTTTATCTTTGCAAAAGCATGTGGACTTCTAAGAAGTTTAATAGTCAAAACATCTTTATGAAAGATTAAATCTTCTGTATATATTGGTTTTCCAGTAATAATGGCTTCACTATCTATTTTTCTTACTTCTTTATTTACCATCACACTCACCTCCAATACTATTATACATTCTTACTACTAAAGCTTTTGCCATGTCTTTTCTATACTCTTTACTTCCTCTTATATTGCTTCCAAATGAAAGTTCTTCACTTGATACTTCTCCAGCTTTTTCTATATCATTTTCTAAGCTTAATATTTCACTTGCTTTATAGGCAATTTTTGCTCTTCTTGGTCTAGCTCCTATTGCAATTTTATAAGTACTTCCTTCTTTTAACATTGCTCCATTTAATACTGCAAAATCACCTGTACATTTTCTTATAGAATCAAATACACCTATAGCATCTTTTTTAGGTAATATAATTTCTATTAATATATCTTTTTCAAGTTCACTTTCTAAAAAATCAGCTAAGTTCATAACCCCTTTTTTATATAACCTAACCTTTGCATCTACTACTAGTAATGAAGGTATTAAATCTGAAAATCCATACTTAGCAAATACGCTAGCTCCTACTCTAGCTCCACTTCTAAATTGAACTCCTACTATATTAGAAACAGCATTTGAAATTACTCCATTACAGTAATTTTTAATAACCTTATTTAATTCTAAAGTTCTTAAACTTGTATCTGCTCCAATTAATATGCTATCATCAGTTTCATTTATATAATCCAAAGCCAAGTCTTTTAAATCTATTGCTAAACCAATATTTTTATTACCTAACTTTAAAAATCCGCAGCCTCCAAGTATTATGTTATTTTTTCTTGATATTAGCAGTTCATAAGCTTCATCTAAACTTTTTGGAACTACATATTCCTTTATAGTTATCATATTCTCTCCCCATATCAATTTAATTTTCACTTAAAAACTTAAGTGTTCAAATATTTATGTATTGCTCTTAATTGACCTTTATATCCTGTGCATCTACAAAGGTTGCCATTTACATAATCTATAACTTCTTCTTCAGTTGGATTTTGAAGTTCTCTTTTCATAGCCAAAACCATCATTATAAATCCAGGAGCACAAAATCCACATTGGTCAGCTCCTTCATCTGCAAGAAAATCCCCAAATTTCTTTGCTTCATCCAAAACACCTTCAAGCGTTGTTATATGTTGACCATCTACTCTTGCAGTAAGATAGTTGCAAGAAAGTACTGCCTTGTCATTTACCATTACTGTACATAGTCCACATGAACCTGTATCGCATCCTTTTTTAACACTTACATACCCATTTTCTCTTAGTGTATCTGCTAAAAAATCATCTGGTCTTATACTTAATTCTTTTTCTTTATTATTTATGGTACATTTGATAATCAAATAAATCACCTCAAAACTCATATTTTTAAGCCAAAGTTTTTATTATACTTCTTTATGAATAAAATCAAACTTATTAATAAAGGCTATTCCATTTATGACCTTCCATTCTATTCTTTATAGTTCCTCTTACACAAAGTCTCTCAGCTGTATCTTGAGCATCTTTTAATGCTTTTTCTTCATTAGCTGTTAATATTTTTGAATCTTCCATTATTATATTTCCATCTACTATAACTCCCTCTATATTTTTCATACTAGAAGAATATACTAATGTAGATACTGGATTATGCATAGGTATCGCTTTTGGTGAAAGCATTGGATTAAATATTAGTAAATCTGCTTTCTTACCTATTTCTAATGACCCTATCTCATCTTCCATTCCAATAGCTCTTGCCCCATCTATAGTTGCTAACTCAAGAACTTTTTCTGCTGACATTGCCAATGGATCACACTTATTAACTTTATGTTGAAGTGCTGTTAATTTCATAAGTTCAAGCATATCTTGAGAGTTATTACTAGCAGCTCCATCCACTCCTAAACTAACTGTTATTCCTTTTTTAAGCATTTCTGGTACTGGTGCAACACCTGAAGATAAGTACATATTACTTGCTGTATTATGAGATACTTTCATGTCATATTTTTTAGTAAGTTCCATATCTTTTTCAGTTAAATACACACAATGTACCATAAGTACATTTGGTCCAAGTATTCCTAATTTTTCTAAAACATCTATGTCATATTGCCCATGCAATTCTTTTGCAGCTTCTCTATCAAAAGGAGTTTCTGATATGTGTACTGTAAATAAAGCATCATCATATTCTTTTACTACTCTCCATAGCATCTCAAGCATTTCTTGAGAATTTGACCATATTGCTGCGGGAGCTACTCCTATTTTGATTCTTCCATTTTCTGTATTATGGTGTTTTTCAAATAATCTTCTTACATCTTTTTCAACCGTTTCTACATCTTGCATTATTCCAGGATGAACTCCAAATTGAGCACCTGTATTCATACATCCTCTTCCAAGTATTCCTCTTATTCCTAATTCTTTATAAGCATCTATTATTCCATCGCAAAGACCTGGTTTACTGTGAGGATACATATAGTCAACCATAGTTGTTATACCACTTCTAAGTCCTTCAATACATCCAAGCATTGCAGCATCATAAGTATCTTTTGGTTCTAAATAGTTAGCTGCTGGAAAAGTCATAGTTTCTAACCAGTCTTTAAGTACCATATCATCTCCCAATCCTTTTAATAAAGTCTGGAATAAGTGATTATGTGTATTTATAAAACCTGGGAATAGAACTTTACCCTTAGCATCTATTACCTTTTTAACATCTGTATATTTACTTTCTATTTCCTTAGAATTCCCAATATCAGCAATCTTGTTATCCTTTACTACTAACGCCCCATCAAAAATAACTTCTCTCTCTTTATTTACAGTTACTATTATGGCATTCTTAATAAGTATATCCATCATTCTTATTTCCCCCCGCATTATTTAGTAATTTTTCTTTTAATGTATTGACCCATTGCTTGTTCTTTAATATTACAACTTTGTACTACATGGTTTCCTCTCAAAAACACATCTTCTACTTTACATTTGATATTAAACCCCTCATATGGAGTATAATCTACATTTTGTTTTTGAGTTTGATAGCTAATTGTTTCTTCTTTATCAGTATTCAAAATAACTATATCTGCATCACTTCCTACAGCTATTTCGCCTTTTTTAGGATACATCCCAAATATTTTTGCAGCATTTGTTGAAGTGACTTCTACAAATTTATTTGCACTTATCTTATTTTCTAAAACTCCATATGTATATAAAAGAGATAATCTATGTTCAACACCAGGAGCCCCATTTGGTATCTTACTAAAATCATTAATTCCCAAATCTTTTTGACCCTTAAAATTAAACGAACAATGGTCGGTACCAACTGTTTGTATGTCTCCATTAGCTAAACCTTCCCAAAGGTAACTTATATCTTCTTTTTTTCTTAAAGGAGGAGACATTACATATTTAGCACCCTCAAATTCAGCCTTATCATATAAATCATCTTCTAATAGTAGATACTGTGGACATGTTTCTACTATCATATCTATATTTTTTTCTCTAGCAAATTTCACAGTCTCAAGTGACTCTTTACAACTTAAATGAACTACATAAGATTTTGAATTTGATAATTTAGTTATATCAGCAAGTCTTGAAACAGATTCTTTTTCAACTATATTAGGTCTAGTAAGCGGATGATATTTGGGTTCTAAATTACCATTTTGTATGTTTTCTTCTATCAATACATCTAGTAAATCACCATTTTCACAATGAAATTCAACTATACAACCTAAGTCTTTAGCTTTCTTTAAAACTTTGTATATAGTTCCATCATCTACTTTCATGCCATCATATGCCATATACATCTTAAAAGATACTATTCCATCTGAAATAAGCTTTTCCATATGAGCAAATGTATCTTTATCCAGACATGTAATTGTCATATGAAATCCATAATCACAATAACAATTTCCACTTGCTTTTTTATGATATGTTTCTACCCCTTGCAGCAGATTTTCACCTTCACTAGCTTCTGCAAAATCTAGTATAGTGGTAGTTCCTCCAGCTATAGCTGCTCTTGTTCCTGTTTCAAAATTGTCAGCAGTAATAATAGAACCTGCATTCATATCAAAATGAGTATGTGTATCTATCCCTCCAGGAATTACAATTCTCCCTGTAGCATCAATAACCTTATCATCATTTATTTCTAGATTATTTCCTATTTCAACTATTTTCTCATCTTCTATCCTTAAATCACTTATATAAGTTTTATCAGAGGTAATTATAGTTCCACCTCTTAGTATTGTTCCCATATATACCTCCTAACTTTTAAGCTTTAAAGTATTATCTAAAGGTGCTATATTAAGCACCTCTAGACTATATTTAAATAATTTATTGTGAACTAAATATTATTTTCCATATACAGATTTTAATATTCCATAGTAGCCTTCTGTTCCTATAAATAATTGTTCTTGCTCAATATATTCATCTATTGTATGAGCAAGATTTTCTTTAGAAGGACCAAATCCTATTGTCTTTATTCCAGCTTCACCTGCATAGTGGCTTCCATTTGTACAGAATGAGTATTGAGTTATTTCTGAATCTATTCCAGCTTCTTTTAATCCTTTATATGCTGCTTGAACAAATTCATCCTCTTCATCATATAACCAACCTGGGAAGAATCTTTCACTTTCTATAGTATTTCCTGTATAACAATCAGCTTTTTCAACTGCATAAGAAACTTTTACATTTAACTCTGGGTCTTCTTTCATCATTTCATCTAATAATGCTTGTATTGGAGCTAATACTCCTTCTCTTGTTTCACCAACT
>NZ_JBJOCA010000043.1:0-25525 GCF_045898275.1 Clostridioides sp. GD02404 | reverse complement strand
CTATGTGTGTTTTGATGATAATTTAGATAAGATATGTCAATTAAGGTAAATCATCATATAAAATATAAGTAAAATAATAAATAAAAGAGATAAGTTCAATCGAAATTAGTAGAAATAAAAAAGAGAAAATAAAACAATTTAATAGTATTTTCTCTTTTTTACTTATTCTAATTTGTAGTTATAATAATCCTATAAGATTCTAGTTAAAAACTACTTTATTTTTGTAACATGTCTTTTAGATCTAATACATTTTCTTTTATTTCTTGTACATCTATCTTCATTATTCCCATTTCTATTAATACATTTTTATTAATTTCTTGTTGTTGTGTAGATAATTCAATAAAGTTTTCTACTGTCTTTTTATACATATCTCTATCTTCTTTCTTCTCTTGCATTGTGTTTTTGAATAAAAGGGCACATAGTATTCCTATTGCTCCCAAACTACTTAATTCTGTTACTAGCTGTTCCATAGTGACCTCCTATTCTAACTGATATAAATTTAATAAGGTTATTTTAACTTCTGTTGCTTCTGTACTAGTTACTATTCCTTTTGATATGGTTTGTGTATTAAAAAACTCAATTCTATAATATTGGTATTTATTATTACAAGTTACCTCTATCAATTCAGCATCTGAAAAATCATACTTAGAAATATCATTCTTCCACTTGCAAAACAAATCTGGATTACAACTTTCACAATTATATAATTCTGTAAAACTAGAACCATCATTTGAGCCTAGCAGTTTAAATTTAAATGGAACTTGTGCAGTATCTTGATTTGATATTGTTGTTCTAAAATGCATTTTAATAGCCCATATTCTTATATCTTTATCTAGTTTTATTTGAACCCACTGACTTGAGTTTTGTTTTAGACCAGTTAAGTTTAAGTCATCTTCTAAAGTTTCAGTAAATGCTCTATATGCTCCCCAAGTGCTTTGACTTGATGTTGCTTCAAAAGGTTCTGGTTTATTATTAGCTGTTAGATATACTCCATAACGTTCAGTATGTTTAATTTCTGTATTATTAGAATAAACTACTATACTACCTAAGTGAATTTTATCTACATTCATTTCACCTAAATAGATTTTATTTAATTTTCTATTTTCCAATTCTATCATGTTATTTATCCTTTTATAAAATTCTCTTAGACAATAAAAAAAGACTATATTATATAGTCCTACTCTTTGTCTTACATATCTGTTATTGTATATATTATTTTCATTGTTTTATCAAAAGTTTTTTCAATTGGTGTAGTTAAATTATTTATTGTTGTTAACATAGCATTCAAATGATACACACTCATAAAGGTATTGCTACCTGTATAAAAAGTTACAAAATAATTATTATATGTGTAAGTTGTATTATCAATATCAACACCATAAGGTTCTCCAATATATTTTTTTACTTTATCATTAATTACAACCACTTTTTTAGAGTATAAACACCCTCCATTGGAAGAAAATTTTAGATAACCATTATTATCAAATTTAACAACTCTATCACTTTCTAATAATTTAATAGTCTTATCTAAAAAATTATATTTATAAAATGAATATGCATCTTTTGTAACTAGGTATACAGAACTATTATTTACAGGAAAAAAACTTACTGCTCCTGTAGAAGCATATAAAAATGTATTTTCTAGAACAACACTTTCTTCTGTATAACTAAAGTCTTTTTCTGATATTTTAATTATATTAAGAGTTGCATTTCCTGTACTATTTCCTAAAGTACTAAAACCATATATATAACCATCTCCACCACTTGAAAAATTTATTGATCTTTTTATCATACCTATTTCAGTTCCAGATAAGACTTTAGTTTCTAATAATTTAAAAGAATTAGGTTCATCATTAATACCAAATTCTAAAAAGTTATGTTTATACCTTGATATTTTTATATCTCCAGTTGAATTATTATTTTCACATGTATATACATACCCTTTCTCAAAATCTGCAGAAACTATAGTAGGTATATTTTCAAAAGACCTATAAGATGAATAGCAAGATGTCATTACTGAATTAAGTAAACCATAATTTCCAGCATCCTTATGAGTTAAACAAATACACTTTATAGTCCCATTCGCTTGTGTCTTGTCAAATTCCCAAACAAATTTATACCCATTATCTAATTGTTCACATTCTTGTAAAATTGGTGACCCTCTTAAAATATTATTAGCATCTTCATTAACTTCTTCTCCTGCATGGCCTATTAAATTTGCTCCAAGTGGCAAAGCAGTAATTTCAGGATTTTCTTCTATATTGTTGTCAAATAATAATATTCCTTTAAAAAAAATATTCAAAGGAAAAAATTCATTTGGTAATATCTGAGCATTTAAATTTACACTAATCAAATCTTTAACTGCATTTGTAACTATATTATTTTCTTCATATATTTCTAAATTTCCTGAACTATCTATAAGTTCTATTTTAGCATGACCTTTTGCTGGCACTTTATCACCTCTTTTATTTTACCTTTATTCCTAATGTAGTACTTTTCGTATAAATACCTGTAAATCCTGTACTTTTTGAATTTAATTCATCAGAAATATATTCATCATCAAGATTTTTAACATCCATCCTTGAAATAAGAATTTTATTCATTCCTTCTAAGAACTCTACAATGTTTTTATTATTAACATCTATTATGAACTTATCATTCATAGTTTTTACATTATTCCCTATTCCATTTGCTGATTTAAATTTACCATTTAATTCTACTTTAATAAGCGAAGTAATTTGATTTTTAGAATAAATTAAGTAGTCTCCTAAATAAATCTTATTTAATTCTTTATCACCTAGAAATATATTTTTTGCCTCTCTATTGTTTATATTAAGCATCTTATCACCCATTTATTATGTATAAGGTATTAGAATCTTTTGTCACTATATTATCATATTGTGCTTGCGTTCCAGTCCAAAAATTTAATCCTGTTATTGCTTTTGAAGTTAAATTTGGCTTATTTGTTAAATTATTATAATCACCATTAAATAGAATTGGTTTATTTGTTAAACTCTCATAATTACCATCAAAGCTTGTTTTAGAATCCCAACTTATCACTTTTTCCTGTGTAATTTCATCTAAGACAGTTTTATTGTTATGAGCATGATTTTGTGATGTGTCTATGTCTGAATTTGTTATATATCCTGCATCATTTTCAAAATTAGATACTTTAGTTGGCTTATTTGTTAAGCTATTATAATTTCCATCGAAATTTGATTTAGAATCCCAACTAATAACTTTATCTTGTGTAATTCCATCTAAAACAGCTTTATTTGTATGAACATGATTTTGTGAACTATCTATATCTGAACTTGTTATATATCCTACATCATTTTCAAAATTAGATACTTTAGTTGGTTTATTAATTAAGCCATTATAATCTCCATCAAATATCTCCAGCGCTAAACGTTCATCTACTTTTGTAGCTAACTCTGCTATATCATCTACTAGATTCTCCTTAGCAATATTAATATCTTGAGTCATCAAATCTACAGAACTATCAATCTTACTATTTAAAGTACTTATATTAGTATTTATATCTTCTATTAAATTATCTTTAGTGTCATTTATATCAATTATTGAATTTGTAATATCAATTATTGCTTGGCCTAATAAATCCCATTGAGGAGTTGATTCTATAGCATTATCTTTGTCTAATGATTCTTCGACTTGTATTTTCATCTGAAAAGTAGTTACTATCTCTTGATTTTTTCTAAATTGAAATTCTACCTTAATTAATCCAGGTAATGCTAGAATGTTGTTATCTAAAATAGCCTTTACAATGTTACCATTTATAATACAATTCTTTTGAATTAGTGCTTTATCATTCTGAAAAAATGCTAATGCTGTATATCCTGACAAATCTACTTCTTTGCTATCCTCAATCAATTTTATTGAAAAAGGTATTAAATTATCATATTGTTTATAAATAGGAATAGAATATATTTTAGTATTTATGTCAATTGTATAAATCTTTTCTCTCAATTTCAATCACCTACCTTTTACATATACTACACATTATTTTTATTATTCTATCCACCAATTTATAATATCCAAGTAAATACCTATATTACTCCCTGATAGTAGCTTAACAAAAATACTTATCTTTCCATTTTGTATATTGAATGGGCATGATAAAACTACATTATAACGTATCATAGCTTCTTCTGTTACATCATTAAACACTAAGTCTTTTGAATACATTATTGATGATGCATCTGGAGCCTCTACTCCCAAATTTAAGGAAAAAGACCCTGTGTGCATTTCACCAATAACATATATAATATAATATTGCATATTTAAAACAATTTTTACTACTTTATATGAGGATAATTCTATTACATACTTAGAACTCATAGAACGCCTGCTATTATTAAGTAGTGTCGTTGTTCTATAAATTATCCCTTGTTCTGTTTCTGTAGTTCCAACAATTTTAAAATCATATCCATTATTATCTGCTTTAAATTCAATAAAATTACTATCTATTTTCCCATCCTTAACAAAATATTTAGATTCTTTAGCAGGATTAGGTGGATTTACTGTACCTCCACTATCATCTCCACTAGAATCACCTTCAAGCAAAATTCTTTTTTTAACTCCTGCATTTTCATAATATAATTTATCTTTTTCAAAAGATATTTTCCCATTTACAGTATTTATAAAACAAGAATTTGCATTATTTCCAAAAGTGAACACTTCATACTCTGGATAACCACTTTGATATAGACTGAAAGAATTTTCTCTGATACATAGATAATTTTCAGAATCTCTCTTATATCTTAGTGCATCTCCTATACCTTCTTCATATTGAGCAGTAGCATCCACAGAGCAATCAATACCTCGTGCTTCATTCACAAACAGATGAATAATTGGGTTGTCTGTACTTGATTTTAACTTATCAACTGCTAAAGTATCTGTTATAATATTACTACCATTTATTCTAGTTTCTCCCTCATCTTCGAGAGAATTGAAAGTAACATAACCTTCTAAATCAATATTTATTGCAGACATCTCTATCTTTTCTGCTGATTGATTAATAGTTGATACTATGTACTCACCATCTATTTTTTTAGTTACTTCCATTACTATTTTTTCAGTGTCAATTACAATCTTCGATACTGCTTCATCAACTGTACTTTGTACTATAGCTTCTATACTACCAGACAATATTTCAAACTTAGATTCTAAAGTTTCTTGTTTATCTGTAATTTCTTTTACATAGAGTTCTATACTTTCATTTGTTTGAATAAAGCCACTCTCAAGTTTTTTTAAATTACTATCAAGCCTTTGTATAGTCCTTGATGCACTTCTTACTTCCTCTTTATCTATCTTTGCTTTAACTGTAGAGCTAAGGCCACCATTGTAATTTATCTTATTATCACTTATAAATGTAGCCTGTGGTATATCATCTTTATCATAGATAATTAATTTATCACCTACATCAAGTCCAAAATCACCCTGCCAATCCATACTAAAACCAGTATAAACAAAATTCTTGTATTTATTTAAAATGCTTTGTGCAACTTTTCTTATCTCACTTTCATTATTGTAATCAAGTAACAAAATACTTAATTGTAATCCATTTTCAAAAGGGTCTCCAGCAACTACTCCATTTATATCAACAAAATTTATTTGATTAGATTCACTACCTATAGTTACATCAAACCAATTATTACCTGTGATTTGCACATCTGTTTCTATTAAGTCTAAAAATTCTATTTCACCATATTTAACAATCAAAAAAGACCCTGCAATGACTGCACAGTCCATCAAAACTTGTCTATATGTAGCTTCATCTGAATTTGGTTTATATTCTATAAGTAAGTCATTATTATTGAATCTACGTTTTACTATCTTGTCACTTAATTTTAGATTTAAAATGTTCGCTATATCTACAACTATATCATAAACTGTTGCTGGAAATCCTATATTTGGTTTGTAGGCTTTATCAGTTAATATAAGGGTATCATAACATTCAAGTTTTATTATTTTTCCACTTAACTCTGTTTCAAATATATAGTATTTTCCAAAGTAAATTTCTTCTATTCTTGATTGATATTCATTTATTGCTATTTCTATACAAAAATACAGGTCAAACCATTTATTTTTAAATTTATAGTCTTTAAATTTGTTAGAATAGTTATTTATTTCTATGTTTACTGATGTAGCTATTCCTCCACCAAGTTCAAACTTTTCATTATTTAAAATAGATTCTTCTATATTTATAGATATTATATCTTCATCAGTATATTTTTCATCATTTATTATAATTTTAGAACTTATAATCCTTGAACTTTTCAATATTGCTTTTTTATATTCTTGACTAGTTTCTTTCATTATTATCACATTCTTCAAACTCAGCTAATTTTTCTTGTAGTTCAATAATATAAGTATCTTTTTCATCATTAATAGCTTTTTGTATGATTAAATCGTTTTGAAGTTTTACAACCTCATTTAAAGCCTTTTGATAAAGTAATCTATCGCTTATTTTTATATCCATGAATATACCTCCTTACTTTTCTATAAAATTCATTTTTAGACTTTGCCAAAAGATATTATTATCTTTTTTTAACGCAACAGGCATAGACCTATCACCTACATAAAAAGTCTTTGTCTCTATGTGCCCTAAAACAGGGTCTGGATATGTTATTTTAAAAAACACATCTTTTACTTGATTTAGAAGTATAGATATTTCACTTGAACCTAAAATACCCCATTCACAACTTAACTTTCTTTTAGTTGCTATTCTATCTCGACACATCTCTCCTTTTGCATTTCTATTACTTTCTCCATCTATATCAGTTAAATCTACTTGAAAAACTGTAGGAGCAATTATGTCTACACCATTTATAGATAACATATCACCACTCCTTATAACTCCAATATTGTTTTGCCTGTTTTTCTTTCCATTTGTCTAAATGCTTTTATTACAACTTCACCCATTTTATTTCCATCCATTTTTAATTCTACTGTTAAATCTCCACTAGTATTATTGTTTTTTCCTAATCCATTCATTCTTTCCATGATTTTGTTTGCTAATAAGTCAAGCCCTTGTGTATTATTTTCAAGTGGTACTACAGCTTCTGTTCCTCTTTCTCCAACCATACTTAATGTTGGTTGTTCAATGATACCTCCTTTTGCAAGAAGAGGTATTTTAGGTATTCCAAAAGAATTACCTCCAAGACCAGGAACCCAATCTGGAATATCAAATTTAAGACTTCCTAGGCTGCTATTAAATAATTTTATAACACCATTAAGTGGTGCTTTTACTATATTCACAAGACCATTAAATGCTTTTTTAAATACACCTGGTATGGCATCTATGACTGATTTTATCTTAGTTCCCATTGAATTAAAAAATCCACCAATGTTACTACATACTCCACTTATAAAATTCTTCATATAACCAAATATTTCTGAAGCTTTCTTTTTTATTGTGTCCCAGTTTTTATATAAAAGCACTCCTATTGCTATAAGTGCTCCTATTGCTATTACAACTATACCTATTGGACTTGTTAAAAAAGTTATTGCTGCTCCAAATGCAGTTGTCAAACCAGTTGCAACTATACATATAGCATTCCATGCACCAGTTGCAACAGTTAATGCAACTTGAGCTCCAGTATTAATTACAAATTGTGCAGCTTGTTTTACAAGCTCTAATGTTCCTCTAGCTATATTTACTATAAAATCTTTTGCATAAAGTGCAGTTATTGCCATAGTTTCTATTTTATCTGCTATCTTAGCAAGTGTACAAGCTTTTAGAGCACTTCCTATATTTCCTATTACACTTATAAGTCCACCTGACATTTCTATAAAACCTAATAATTTAGTAATCTCCCATGCAACAAAAAATGATGTTACCAATGCGATTATAGTATCTAAAACAGGTTTACCGTCATTTAGTAACCAGTCAATTATATTTGTTAAAGTATCTAATAAATATCCTAAATTATCTAGAACAAAAGAAATTGCAGGCCCCAATATATTTATTAATCCATTTGCAAAAGGTGTTATAAATTCTGTTATTATATAACCAATTAATTCAAATAACTTCGCACCTAATTCTATTAGCCCTTGAAATAAATGACTTCCACCTTCATCCCAAACTAATACAAATTTTGATGATAAATTTTCAAGAACTCCTATAACTGAATTAATTACTTCCATAAATGTATTTGCTACATCTGTACTAACAGCTCCCAAAGCTTCTCTAAAAGACTCTCCTATATGCTTTATCAGTGTCAATAAATTACTTATAGTATCACAAATACCTTGAATAATTTGATTACCAATATCTCCATTTTGCCATGCTGTCCCAAAAGCATTTGCTATATCTCCTATAGTACCAAAGATGTCTGTTAATATTTGAAGTATCAGCGTATTTATTTCTACCCCTGTGCCATTGTTCCATACCTCAACAAAAGTTTGACCTATATTATTTATCAACTCTAAAATAGAATTTAACATATCAAATATGGTTTGTATTAATATTGTTCCTGTTTCATTACTCTTCCAGGCTATATCAAATGCACCTGCAATACTTCCTATAATATCAAATATTGTTTTTAGTAAATTAAGTATATTTGTACAAAATTCAATACCTGTACCATTATTCCAAACTTCTATAAAAGAATTTCCTATATCTCTAATAATTCTTAATACATTCAATAAAACATCTGATATACTTTGAATTAATTGAGTTCCTAAATTATTGGATTCCCAAGCTATTATAAAAGCATTGTTAATGTCTCCTATAACATTAAATATATTTTGAAGTATCTGAAGAGTAGTAGTTAATATTTCTGTTCCTGTACCATTCGTCCATACTTCTTTAAATGATGAACCTATTGATTTTATTACATCTTTTATACTTGTAAATGCATATTTCATACTATCAATAGTTGCTTGACCTTCTTTACTCCAAGCATCTTGAAATGGCTTAAACATATCTGCTAACATTTTATTTAGCTCTTGATTTACTTTTGATAAATTTCCTGTATCTATATTAGGACTAATAGGGGAAGTTACATTTCCCATATCTCCTAAACCATCAGTATCTGAATTTTTAGTTAATGTATTTATCTCATCGAATCCACTTATTAATCCTTTTATTTTTTTTGTTGTATCTTTTGATGCATCACCAATACCATTTATTGAATCACTTGCACCATCAGAGTTATTTCCAATTAATTCAATATCTTTTGGTATAGAGCCAAAACCACCAGATGATGCATTATCTCCAAAAACAGATTCTGTGAAAGCTTTAAATTGTTGTGCTACAACTTGTAGTTTAAGTATAAGTGTATTTAACATTTTTACAACTGGTGTAAGCATATTAATAAGAGCTTGACCTAATGTAGCTTTTAAAACATTGAATTGCTCTGAAAGTATTCTAGTCTGATTTGCCCAAGCTCCTTGAGTCCTGACAAAATCGCCCTGTGCATCTTTTGTAACACTTAGTAAATAATTGTATCTGAGTAAAGTTTGTTCTGATTGACTCATATTTTGATATGCTTTAGTTATTCCTTTTGACATTGCATATGCCTCTAAGTTAGCAACTGACATATTAATACCTAATTGTCTTAATGGTTCTATCTCTCCTGCTATACCACTTCTTATTTTATTAAAAGATTCTTCTGAATCAAGATTATAAAATGAAGACATATCTGCAGATAATTGTGTTATAGTTTTAGACATATCAGCAGCTTGCTTAGTTGATAATCCAGAACTTTTAAGCATAGCTCCCATAGTTCCAGTATATCTTTTAGCAGCTGTTTCTGACATACCCATTTGAGTTATAGAAGTCTTAGCAAAATCATTAATATCCTGTGCCATACTTCCAAAGGTAACATCTACCACGTTCTGTACTTCGTTTAAATCAGAGCCTAAATCAATACATGATTTACCAAATGCAGCTATTGCAGTTACACTTAAAGCTACTCCTACCATTTTACCTACTCCACCAAAAGCACTTCCAATTGTTGATTTAGCTCCATTTGCTATACCACTTAATTGCTTATTAAAAGTTCCCTGATTTATATTTAGGCCTAAATTTATAGTACCTACACTAATACTCATCTATGCACCTCCCTTCTAACTAAAGGTTTCCTTACACCAATTTTGAAAGTTATTTATATAAGAAGAATAATTATTTTTATCTTCTCTAAGCTTTTTATTACGTTTTAATATCCAATCATTTCTTATCTTTCTCTGTTCTTTAGTAAAACCTTTTAATATTTTAGGGTCTTTTTCAGCTCTAATTGATACAATTTGACCAAGAGGTGTTTCTGGCATAATTCCAGATAATAAAGAACAAAACTCCGACCAAGACATATCAATCTCAGTTCGGAGTCTTATTCCATATTGTTTTGCAAAACTTGATTCTATTAATTCCCAATCTTCATATAAATCATAAAATCCATCAGATTTATTTTGAGTTTTGAAATCGACTTTCTGTATCTTCGTAAGTTTCTCCTGATATAGCAGCCATAACTGCTATAAATATAGTTTTGTAATCTACAAATGAAAGCTGCATTGAATCTATTTCCTTAAATGCCTTTTCCCCAAGTAATAGTTTCAAAGCATCATCTATAAGCTCAATTTCATTTGAATTATTCTCAGACATTCTCTGATTTACTATAAGAACAGTATTTTTACTGTTATTTACAGTATATATTTTACCTTCTGATATTTTTATTTTTGGTTTTTCGTTTGTTAATTTCGTTGATATATCTATTATATTTGACATACTTTAACTCCTCTTATTAATATTTCTAACTTTCACTAGAACCTGATGCAGGTGTATATATTGGTTTCCCATCACTTAAGGCTTCCCACTCTAATGCATCTGTAGCAGTAGAATCTCCACCCATGCTAGTTACATTTATTATACAATCAAACTTAAGAGTTGCTCCATCTGGAAAATTAATTGAAAAGACACTATTACAATCTTGTCCATTTTTAAAAGCAAGTCCTGCTATATAATCATTGCCAGGGTCTCCATAATTTCTTTTTCCTCCCATAGATACTGATAAAGACTTAGATGTCATTAACCTTCTTGTCCATCCGCCTTGATCCATAGGATTCCATTCTTCTATATTTCCATCAATACTAACACTTAATGATTCTGCATCCTTAACAATAGTATCTGCATCACCAGTTCTACCAGTTGTATTGACTCCAAATGTTAAGTCATACACAGGTACTACTCCACTTTTTCCTGCCATTTAATCACTACCTTTCGTAAATTATATCTAAATCAATTACATATTCATAAATTCCATTTTCATCAGTACCTAAAAATACTGGTTCATCATTTTTCATAATAAAAAAAGCACTTACTTTATTAATGACAACGGTTTGTCCATTAAATAAATCATAAATGCATCTAGAGATCTTTTCAGTTGTGTCACAATTTTTATCCCAATGAATTAAAATTGTGATAGCTTTAGTAGATGTTGATGTACTTGCAAGTCCACCTACAGCTATTGTGTTATTGTTACTATTTTTATTATATATACCTATTACTTTTTCTTTATTAGCATCTATCTTACCAATATAAAATGCAATGTTTTTATCACTTATGGTCTTCTTTAACCATTCTTTAATATCCTTAAGATACATTTTACACTCCAGTTAACTTTTTATAGCATTTATAATATGCTTTTTCTGAGAAATCTTTTTTATTTCCTTCTGTAAAAACTTCTAACCATCTACCTTGTGCGTTCTTATTTTTGTCTTTTCTAAAATTATACTCAGGATGATAATATAAACGTCTAGCATATGGTGTATCATATGTTATTTTAAGCTGTCCCTTATTAAGTAACTTCAAATTTATGCTTACAGATTCTTCAAGTACTCCTGTTTGTTTTGGCACAACTTGCATTGTATTAATTTCTGTTTTTAAAGCTTCTGCTGTCATTTTAGCAGCTTGTCTTTGAGCTTTTTTAAGTTTATTAATTTTAGTATTATTTATTTTTATATCAATACTTAATTTACTTCTAAATGGATTTTTAATTATAATCAACTCCAAAATAAAAAAGTACTTGATATAACAAGTACTCTTTAATAATTATTATGCCCAAAACTGTTTACCACATTTTAGACATGTAACTCTAACTTTTTTAGCATTTGCATTTCCAGCAATAAGACCAATCCCTCCAACTGCCCATGCTCCAACTACTGCTTTTCCTATACCAAAACCCTTTTTATGTGCTGATAGAGATGTTGATCCACACTTAGGGCAACGAGCTGTTTTTTTGTCCTGTTTCATAGCCTTTTTTTGTTGTTTTATATTTAGTTTTGTATTTTTAATTTCAAGTTTGAGTTGTTCTTCTTGAAGTTTTTTCATTTTATTATTATATTTCTTTTCATCATCAATTTTTTTGATTGATTCATATTTTTGTATACTACCTAAACTATTATTTCTAAAATAATCATCAACTATCTTTTTACACTGAGTTAAACTCAAATTGGTTAATTGATTTATTCTTTTTATAGAATTAACCTTATTATATTCACATTCTTCTATAATAGAAGCTATATCTAAATCTGCTATTAATAACTCTTCCAATGCATTTTCTTCTTCTATATCCTCTTCTAACTCAGATATAATATCTAGATCATTTTGATATTTTTCTTCATTCTTAAAATGCTCTAACTTCAACACATCTAAATTTTCATTAGTTATTCTTTTTATTGAATCAACTAATTTATTTATATTTTTTTTACTTTTTATTTTTAAACTCACACTGTACTTATATTCATTTTCTTTAAATTCTATTAATATTCTATCTTCTGATGTATAAATTTTTAATATGTTTTCTTTTGGAATAAAAAGTTTTGGATTCATTACTGCATCAAACAACAACCCTCGTTCTATAATAATTGTATTTCCTATAGCTCCAATTTTAACCCCTTCTATCCCACAATAATGTTCAGACATAATGCAGCAAATATATTTAAATATGCCACCTGATTCTTTAACTATTTTATTGAATTTGTCTTTAGAAATTATCATAAAAATCTCCCCCTTTTAACAAAATAATAGCACATATTAAGACAAAATGAGGGCTTTTTTTAAATTAATTCTATTTCAGTAGAAAAAATTGAGCCATCTGGATTCCTAGGTTTTGATACTCTATAAATATCTCTTTTATTACCTTGTATTTCAATATATCCTTGCAATATTTTATTTGGATAAATATCACCTTCACAAATAATCTTTCCAACTAAAGTTATAAGTTTTCTTTCTTTATCTAAAGTTTGTTTAGTTTTTTCAGAATAGTTACACATATCATCAAGTATCAAACTTTCAATAGGCTCTCCATCTTCACTTATATAAGTACTATATATCTTAACAGGTGTAACTAAAATCCATTTAGGAAATGGTAGTTTCATCTATATCTTCCTACAAGTAAGACCTGTTTGAGATAAATAGTTAATTATTTCATTTGTAGTAGTTATACCATTTATAGTACTTGCATTAAAGCTTAAAGATATGTCCCCTGCTGAATACCCACTTAAAGGCATATCAATATATTCTCCATACTTATATATGAAATCCGCTTGTATACACACAGCTTTCTTTATTTTATCTCTTTGAAACTCTGTTAAACTATCAAAACCTATAGTAACAATTCTATTAAATGTTAAAACATCTATTTGGTCAGATGCTCTTTCTAATTTACTAATTAACTTTTCATCTTCTATAAGATTTCCACCATAATCGTTTTTATAGTATTCTTCTGTCGCATAAGGCACTTTATCACTTCCTATTTACGTTTTGGTTTAGTTATTTTTTCTTCTAATCTATCGTTTATTATCTTATAGCCATGTTCATTAAACCATTCAATCAAAATGGGATTAGTGGTTTCACCAATCCCATTTTGAAAATATACATTGGCACTTAAACCATTATATTGACTATTTGGTGCTATTACTTTAGCCATCTAATCCTCCCTATTTAACTTTTATATTTCTAAAAACTCCAGCTGCTTTTGATGCTTTTAAAGCTATTGCTGCACTCATTTCAACTTCTCCTGTTTTTACTGCTCCAGAAGTAGTGAAATCTGGTAACCATGTTTGCACAGGTGATACACCAGCCATTGATACTCCATGTAAACCATCTAAACCAAGTCTTGCAACATATAATGATGTTGTTCCTTTTGTAGTATCTGTAGCTACTACATCATCATTTGTACCAGGCTTTGCTCCTAAATCAACAAATGGTACATTTCCGTATGATTCTATTTGTTGGCCAAAACTATTTAGTTGTGTTTGGTACATGCTTGCTCTTCTTGCACATGCTCTTAACTTAGATATCAATTTAGTATTTCCTGCTATAAATGATGGAGTTCCATCTAGACCTGTTAAAAACTCATCCAACATATCTAAAAATGCCATATAATTTGTTGTAATAGCTTGTGAAGTAGATAAGTCTATTGAACTGTCACCTAAATTATATTCTGTTGAACTTCCAGCTAGAGCTTTCTCTAAACCATCAAATGCTTTTGAATCTACTGCACTATCACCATTTATAAATGTATCATTAAAAAGTGCTTGAGCTGCCTTTATTTTTTGTGCTTGTTGAAGCTCCACTTCTGATACAATACCACCCATATTAGCTATAACTCTATCTATTTGGTAGCTACCTCCAAATACCTTTAAATCAACAGAATGTCTTTCTTTAGTTACTTCATGTGGTATATATTCTTTGTTTATTTCTCTAAATGCTGCTGTTGGCTGAGTTTTAAGTCTTGTATAAGAATAAGTAAGTGTAGACCCTCCTCCTGTTGGTGAAACAGCATCATCAAATGTTAAGTTATCTAAAATCCAGTTTGACTTTCTAAATTCATCTATAACACCTATTTGTAAATCATCTTGTACATTTTTACTAGCTTCTTCTAATGTAATTGCCATATTTATTTTCCTCCTTTAAAATTACTCTTGTTTAGCTATTTGAGACTGTATTTTTGCTTGTATAGCATCTTTCATACTCAATTTACTTGGTTGATTAGAGTTATCTATATTATTTCCTCCATCACTACCAAATTTAAAACCTAATTTAGGACTACTTTGTTTCTCTTCTTTAAATAAAAATTTCTTTGATTCTTGAATAGCTTTTAGTTGTTCTTCTATTCCAGCAACTTTTCCATCATCACCCAAAATTAATTTTGATTTGTCAAATAAACCTGCTGCTAACTCTTCATCATGAACTTTACCTGATATTGATAACTTAATGGCATTACTAAGTTTTAAATCTTGTAATTCTTCTTGATATTTAATATCTTTATTTTTATTTTCTTCTTGTAATGTTTCAATTTGCTTTTTTAATTCTTCTGAATTTCCACTATTTATTTTTAAGTTTTCTAATTGTTTATCTCTATCTTGTATATCATTTTCAAATTGTTTTTTAGCTGTATTTACTTCATCAAATCTTGTTTTAGGTATGTAATTTTTAAGTTCTGAAAGTGATTCTGATTCTGCCTTTTTAGCAAGTTCTTCTGTTAATCCTAATGCGATAAATTGTTCTTTATTCATTTTATCTTTCTCCCTTTTCATCTTCATTTTTTAACCTGGTCTTGCCCAGTGATGAGTTTATAGTTAACGCCCAAAACAACAAAATGGCGATAAAAAAAGCACCTACTTAACTTTAAGTATGTGCTTAATCTTCTTGTATAGCTTGTTCTGCCCATTTTATATCTTCTTCCATATCTGAATTGGGATGATTTATATTTAGTTCTTTAAGAAATTCTATAAAATGTTTACTTTGAAACTTAAAAGCTACTTCTTCAAATATCTCACTTAGATGATACAATTCCCAGTCTGAACAGTTATTTAAAAACTTTTTGGTATTTTCTTCATTTTCAGTCAATATATCAATATTTCGCTTCCAATAATCATCCACATTAGGAGAAGCTCCATGTTGTCTCATTGAGTCTATAAATTTCAAATCATAAATAATAGATTCTTTATCAATCATTTTTTTCTCCCTTAATCTTCTTGTATAGCTTGCTCTGCCCAATGAATACTTAGCCCCATATCTATGTTAGGAAACTTTTTTTGTAACCTCTTAATAAAATCTATAAATTCTTTACTTTGTAGTCCACTTGATATTTCTTCAAAAATTTCACTTAACCAATAAATCTCTTCTTCATTACAATCATCCAAAAACTTTATTGTTTCTTTTACATTTTTAGTAAACATCTTAGGAAATTCATCCCACCATTCACTAGGAGCATCTCCTCCACAATCAGCATGCCATTTTGTATACCTTATCATAAATTCAACTTTATTTCTATCAATCATTATAATCATCCTTTTAACAGTATTCAATTTTTATTAAATTATATCAAAGTTACAATTAAATCTATTTTTTACTTTAGATAAGTAACTAATCTTATTATAGATACATGTGAAGAATAGTAGTTACATATTCTTTTCAGTTAATTCTAATAAAATTTGATAAAAATGACCCTCTTTATCTTGGATAAACTCTGAGTAATAATAAAAATTTATAATTATTGTATTTCTCAGATGATAGTATTAAATATGATGCGAGAGATTTTTCCATTTAATAATGTTTGGTTTTTGCAAGCTCTACATAGTGATATTCCTGTCTCAACTATTCCTTAACTACAATCAAACCCACTTCCTACTTTTGCTGGTTTAGCTATCTTATGTCTGTATTCTTCTCTCTTATTCACATTACCCCCTCTTGTCCAAATAATAAATACATTTTCTTTAATTCTAATTTATAACTCAACTCTTTTAAAAATTTCTGCTTAGGGGCAAAACCATGAAATAAACATAGAAAAGTATATACTTTAACTTAATTTTTAATTTAAATTTATTTATTTTTTTAAAAAAACTTATCTATTTCTTTTTTTACAGAAGGATACCAACAAGATTCTTTATTTGGCGTAAAACTTGGACAATCATAACTTTTACTTTCAATATATTTCTTGGGAATTTCTTCATACATAGAACAACTCAATTCATTATTTTTCAAAAACACATTTTTACAAGCACTGCATAAAGGAGGATCTAAGATAACTGCACCAAAATCACAGTCAAATCCACTTCCTATTTTAGGTAATTTACTCATTTTATCACCTCTATGTATAAATATTATTAGTTACTTTTTTCTTTCCATCAAATCCAACAAAATTCTATAAAAAACACTTTCTTTATTTGGAATAAACTCTGAACAATAATAAGATTCATAATCATTATATTTTTGAGGTATAGTGTTAAATACAACACAGGAAAATTTTCCATTTTCTAATATTTCATTTTTACAAGCACGACAAACTGGCATATCTACAACTACGCCTCCCAAGTTACAATCAAATCCACTTCCTAACTTTGGCAAATTATTAATCTTATCTTCATATTCTTCTTCTGCCTCTTCTATTTTATTCACATTACTACCTCCACATCCAAATAATAAATATTATTTTCCATTTTAACACCTGTCACTTTATAACTCAATCCTTTTGTAAATAAAACTTCTTCTTGATATTTATATTTATCCTTTGCTATATTCTTTATATACATAGCACCATGATATCCTTTTGGAACTTTTATCTTCATAAATATATTTCTTCCAGGATAGTCAAATGGATTTAAGCTTGTTGAGGTGAACCCTTTATTAATTATTTTAAGTCCAATTAATCTTTCTATATCCCTATAACTTATTCTGTCATTCTTAGAAAATATTCCCATGTACTCTGGAATAGTTTTTCTATATAAAATTAGATCTTCATTAATAACACCTTTAGCTAAAGCCTTCTCTAATATATCTATTTTATCTTTTAGAGCTTCCATTCCTTTACCTGTTGTTAAAGCAGTATTAATTTTGTTGGCTCCAAATCCTGTATAATAGTTAATTACTTCTTTTTCATCATCAGTTAATTTTTCTAATTCTTTTGATAAAACTTGTTTTAATTTATTATTTCTGGAATCTAAATATTTTGATGTACTAATTATATCATCATTTCTTAATTTTTCTCTCCAAGAATCTCTTCTTAAATAGCTATGCTTTAATAAATGCTCCTTCATTTGATTTTGATATAATTCTAACTTCTTATGTGCATCTTCAATGTTAACAATATCTAGGTTGCCAGCTTCTATTCTTTTCCATTTTCTTATATTTCTCTCAATTTCTCTTTGTTTCTGCTCAACATTATATCTTTCAAGAGCATCTTGTTTTTCTTCTTCTGTCAAAGGTTTAGGAATTTCATTAATTTCAGGAAAAAATGTAGTTGGATGATGTCTACAGTTTGGGTGTAAAAAACCTAGAGCCATAGCTTCACTTAATAAAGGATATCTTCCTTCTTTTGAACTTCCTTTACTATATACATCATCAATTAATACTCTTCCTTGCCAAGGTAAACACAGTAGACAAGTATTTGTATGATTTGATGTTATGACTGTATGTACTCCATACTCATCTCTTTTTATACCTTCCCCCATTAGTGTTACACGCTGATTAGCTGTTCTTATACTCATCTCTGCATAACTAGATATATTTACTTTTCTGCCATTTTTATATGTAATACAATTTATTCCTTTGTCTAAAAAATCTTTAGTAGCCATATCTACTGCTTGATTTACTGTCATAGCCCCATTATTTACATACATTTGAGATTTGAATATTGTTTGTCTATAGACATCATCCATTTTTCTAAGTGCAGCATGATTTGCATTATGTAAATCACCTTTAACAGATTTAATAAGACTAAAAACTTTATCTTCATTTATTTTAAAAAAGCTTTTTTCTTTAGGTTCAAACATATTTTTAACTTTAGAACCTACCTTATTTAGTGTCTTACTAATAAAATTTTCTGACCTTTTAGACCCATTTTTAAAACTAGATTTTAGTAACTTATCTGTTTCTCCATCAATTATCTTTTGATAATCTTTTATTATGCCTTTATTTCTCTTTTGAAATTTCTTTATTTCCCTTAATTTAGTTTTCTGCCACTGTTCCCACTTAAAACCTTCTTTTAATTCTTCTGACTCATGCAGTTTCATGTTTTGTTTCATTGACTTCACTAAATCAAGTTCCATATCGCTATAAATAGATGATATATCATATGGATTTAAAGCCAACTAGACCACATCCTCATTGACTACATCATCATTCATTCCATCTATATTAGTTGCTGGTTCTTCTATGTCCATTAGTCCATTTTCTTCTTTTATCCTAAGAACTTCTTCTGCTTTCTTTTCATCACTCATAGTATCACCATAAAGCTCATCTACAGCCATTTCTGTGCTCATTATTCCATAACTTTTAGCTTTACCTACTGTATCAACTACTGTATCAAAACTTGGTGTTGAGTATTCACCAAAACTTATAACTGGATTATATTCTCCTATAGTTCTTTCATACAATAAATCATTAACTTTAAGTACAGTTGATACTATCTCTGGTATAACTTCATTTAAAACATCTATTATTTTACCTCTAGTATATAAAGTTGTTTTTTCTTTTTCTCTTTGTGATTCTGCACTATCCGTTTTCTTCAAATCAATACCAAGAGTAGCAGGTGATATAATACCTTGTAAACACATATCTATATTACTTGCATAGGTATTTACATATGCTTCATAATTAATTGATGGCTGCTGAATTTCTATTGTATTTTGAGAATCTTCAGCTAAACTAGATGCTATAGCTATATATTTATTATCAAATGAATTAGATTTAATAATTTCTCCTGTTACTGGATTTTTAGGAAGTAAACTTTCTGGTATATATTGTTTAACTCTTCCATCTCTAATAGCATCTACCCATTGACTTATAGTTTCATCTAAAGCATCAAAGCTGTCTGACTTACTATCAAATATACTTTTCCCTCTACCTAACCATTTAGGTGATTTAAAAAACATCATAGGTACAGACATTAAAAAATCACCTTCATAGGTGATATCTTTTAACTCTGTAGTTTTATCTAAAGTACTTAATGGAACGTCTTGACCTCTGCTATCAATCAATTTATTTATTATGTATCCTTTTCCAAATATCTCAATTAAAGTGTATGTTGAATTATCCTTTGAATATTCTGTAAGAAAGTGTACTTCAGATAGTCTACCTCTTTTAAATTTATAATCTACTCTTTCACCACTATAATACTCTATAATTGGATTAGTAGTTATATCTGTATCTACTGTTATTTTAAAAGCTCCATCTCCTGTTACTAAAGTTTCAATAATAGATTCTCCAATAAGTTTATTAAAATGATTATCTTTACTTATATAAGTCCATAAATTAGTCAATTCTTCTGTATCAAGTTCTATTTTATCCATATCAGCTACAACTATATCTGCCAATCTCTCAGCAATCATAGCAGGAATACCTGAATGTACTTTTCTAACATTAAAATCAGAACTAGGTACAGCTGCCCAAAATCTAGACTTACTTACTAAATCATTGGCAGTTTTTTTAAAAAATTGGTCTAATTCAGAAGGTTCTCCTCTATACCAAATTCTATTTTTCATTATATTACCATTAAATCCCAATGGCTCTTTTATTGTAATTTCCCTATCAATAGCTGGTTGTATATTAAGTAACTTTATAGCTGTTTTAGTAGCCATATCTTTTAACCACCCCACATTCTTAAACCTCCAATCTCTTTTTAAATGGTTGTATCGAATACTCTGAACTATCTAGGCAATCAACAGGATAGCTTCCATCATCAACACGAACCCAATTTCCCTTTGATTTTTCATCATCATCCCATATTGCATTTTCAATAGCTTCTACCCATTTATTTAAATGTTTCATAATCTTATATCTACCTTGATTTATTAGTATATTTACAAGCCTTATTCTATCTACTATCCCATCTTTTTTG
Source organism: Clostridioides sp. GD02404 (assembly GCF_045898275.1). Classification (NCBI taxonomy): domain Bacteria; kingdom Bacillati; phylum Bacillota; class Clostridia; order Peptostreptococcales; family Peptostreptococcaceae; genus Clostridioides; species Clostridioides sp. GD02404. Next base: position 4,658 of record NZ_JBJOCA010000043.1, on the reverse strand, counting down.
TAACTTGGCGTTACTTGTATATTTATACCTCTTCGTTTCAATTCATTGCTTAGAGCTTGTCTAAATAACTTATCTGCACTTTCACAGAATATGTATGTAGAAAATAAAAAATGAGGATAGGTATCTGACCACTCCTCAATCTTATCGACTATTTCTTTTGCATACTTGTCATGTGTATAACCGTGATTTTTCCCTTGTTTATGATAATATCCATCTAACTCTATAATCTCATTATAGCCTTTAGTAAAACCTGTTAGAGTTGCTACAGTTGCATCTGTACCACCAATATCTATGCCTATACTAAATTCAATAAATGTTATATTATTATCTTTTATATAGTTTCTATCTATAACAACTTCACTCTTTTTATATCCAGTATATATTCTTCCTGTTGCTGCTACTCTTCTCCCTAATATATCAGCTTGATACCAAAGTGATGTTTTATCATAGGTTCTTAAAACTTCTTTTAATACATTATTACTTATGCTTAAATTATCTTTTATAGTGAAATGTGAATAATTATATCCCTCATTCTCTCCACTATTTTTCAATTCATCTTGATAATCTAATATGTCTCTATAAAACCAATGACTTGGTGAAAATGGATTTAAATCAAAGAATAACTGTCTTTTACTACTTGCTAGAGTTCTATCAAAAACCTCTTGTACAAATGATTGGTGACACTCATTTACTTCTGATATATAGACTGTTCCATATGAGTTACCTTTTATTCTTGCTGCATCATTTGCTTTTCCTCCACCTGCAATAATAACAATCTTCTCTCCAGTTAAAGTTTGAATATATAATGCATCCCTATTTTTATATTCACCTTCTCTACATCTACCTTCAAATAGATACTGCAAACCAAAACCATTACTATCTATAATGTTCATCTTAGCAGCTCCTAGTGAAACACCTGCTACTAAATGTAATTTATCTGGATGAACCTCTAAACACATAGAATAAGCTATCAAATTTATAATATTCTTACCAGCTCTTTTTCCACCTTCTAAAACATTTAACCAACTATCTTTACTTTTCCTTATGTACTCTGTTTGTCTTATTGTTAGTGGAGAATAGTTAATCATTTTCTATAATCCTTTCGTCTACTGGATTATTTATCAAATCTGCAAGAGCTGTTATTTGTGAATTGATATTAATAGCATCTTTATTTGGTATTTTAGATTTTAATATTTCAATTCTTTGTTTTTGCTCTTCTGTTGCTAGATTCCAATCTTTATGAATCATACTATCATACTGCTTTATAAGGCTTCTAAGTTCACTCATAGCTCTACTCTGAGCATTAAGAAAAGAAGCTTGTCTATCCCATGAAAATTGAAATTCATATTGTATTCTCTCAATATTTTCTGTACTCTCATGCTTTTTAAGCTCTTTAATCATTTCCTCTTTATCTTTAACATACATTATCTTTTGTGCTCTTATTATTGCTGCATATTGAATTATTATCTGTTCCCAAAGAATATCAAACTTATCTTTATTTTTTATATCATTAATTAATTCTTGTGTTTCTTCAGGCAAATATTTTGAGAAAAAACCAAATTTTTCAGCATTCTTATTCTCTTTTGGAGCACCATGTCCAACTGAATTTTTATTATAAAAAGGTGCACCCTTTTTGTTTATAGGTGCACCTTTCTTTTTTTCACTAACCCAGTTGTATCTTTTTATCCATGACTTTAGAGTGTTTAAACTAATGTCATACTTTGCTGATATTTTCTTTTGTTTCATACCTTCTAGGTAATCTTTTTTTACCTTTTCTTTAACATCTTGCAAATCACCACCTCTTTATTTGTTTGTTTTGATAATAAAAAAAGACTCTTGTTAGAGTCCTTTAGTTTATGTAATATTTTATATGATTTTTATTATATTCATTTTCCTTAACTTTTATAAGTTTCTCTATATCTTCACTTTTCATAGTATAATTATCTTTAATATTTTTAATACTTCTCTTTGCAATATATCTAATCCCGAAAGAAAGCATTATACTTACTACTGCTATTACAAAAAGAATTTTTATATCACTATTTATATTTAAAGTTATAGCCCACTCAAGTATACCAATAATAGCAGATAAAATAGCTAATAGAAAAAAATAAATCATCATAAATATATAGCAAAATATTTGTGCAAAATCAACACTACTAGAAAATTTTTCTAATTTCTTATTTATATTATTTAAACTAGAATTATAATTTTCCCAATAATCATTCATAAGAATCTTATGCAGTGCTATAGAATCATTTTTATCAATAGTATAAAATATATAACTAGGTATATAACAATTTATTATACTATTTTTATCATTGAAAAATTCTATAGAATTAATGTTTTTGTCTTTTCTATACTTTTCTACATATGGAAGTAATACTTTATCAAAATAATCTTCTTCATAACTTTCAATTTTTTTCTGACTGCTTTTATAAAAAGTAATAATAAATGCTATAATAGCAGGCAACCATCCTATAGACTTAATAAGGACTTGTATTCGCTCAAAAACATCCATATTTATTTTCCTCCTTTAAAATATAAAATTCAACTTTAAAGGTCAATATCCTTCAACAATCATTTAACAACTACAAATATATCTAAATTCATTAGTATGATGTAACACCTAATTTATTTAGTTCATTAACTATTTCTTCAACCTTAGATTTTCCTACCTTTGGTCTTATATGATAATAAAATCCATCTTTATTTTCTATACCAACAAATTCTATCCCCTTTTCTTTTATATAATCTGTCGCTTTACTAATAATATCTTTTAAATCCTTATGACTATCAACTCCCCAAGCAAGTATTACTGGTTTTTGAGTATCAATAAATAAATTTATATCTTTTCTATGTTTAGAGAAAATTGAATGTATATCTGGAAGCATATAAAAGTCTTTTCTAAATTTCTTTTCTTCATCAAAGAATTTTCCAGAATTAGGATTCTTTATATCTGACAGATTAATTATATTTACATAGTTCCAATTCATTTTATCCATAATTTCCATAATACAAAACTGAACTGGGTCTGCCTTAGAACATCTAAATTTACTTGAAATTCCTTTTTCTAAAATATCATAACAAGTATAATCAGGGATACTATCTTTATTACTTTCATCAATTAATTCACAACTTCCAGGATTCATCATTATGAAAGTTGCATTTAACTCAGATTCTAGATTATTCTTCCTCTTTATATTTGCAACATTTCTGCATCTAACACTATGACCATTTACTCCATCTTTTATATTGTAAAAATTTCCTTCAACATAAAATTCTCTTTGATAATTACTTGCAGAATAAATTCCCATACTCCACTCTCCCTCTTGTGAGATTTAATATTTAAAACCCCTTTTTAGGATAATATTCTACATCTTTAGTCAATATCCTTTTAATCTATTTTATTTTTAAAAATCGTCTCTCAAGATATACTTTTAATTTTTTTTATGTCTCCTCAATCTAATTCATTTAATACATTTTGCACATACAAAGCTAACTTTTAAAATATACGAATATAAAAGACCTAGAAATTAATCTAAGTCTTTTTAATGGGGGATACATATTATATATTTAAAGGAATAAGTTCTAGGAATTGAACCTGGAATTACGCACCAGCACTTATACATTGAGTGAGGTTACCAAGCCCCACTCTTTTAGACACCTGAATTAAGATACAAAATTGTATGAGATTTTAATCTAAATTCAACTGCTACATATAGTGTATTAATAAAAATATTTTGAACATAGTAAGAATTGAACTTACAACATCCTCATGCCCTGCCTAGTCTGTTCATATAAGCTAGGTGAATCCCTTAAACCTAGCTCACATATATATTTAGTTTTGAGAGGGAAATATTCATTTCCACAATACTATTATCTCACATTTTAAATTATAAAATCGGCAGAAAAACGGCAATTAAAAGACCTAGAATTTAATCTAGGTCTTTCATTATACTATCTAATTTTCCATATTCTCTTTCCATTGCTTCAATAGTTACTACCCAATCACGACCAAATTTTTTACAATCAATATTTTCAACTAATTTTCCTGTTGCAACTGCTTTTCTAAGTGTAGAGTCTTTCAAGTTCCATAATTTTGTTGCTTCTGCAAAGCTATAAATGCCCTCAAATCGATTCATAAAATCCCCCTTAAATTACTATAAAATTGAGTTAATAACATAATATAACAGGATTAATGCTCCAATCAATTTAATAGTATCATACAGTAATTTCAATAATTCAAATGTTAACTCTCTGTACTTATTCATTGTATTTTCAGTGACTATGTTTTATAATTTAGTTAAGAGGGAAGGTGCAACTTCCACTCTTAACTTTTTACTAATGTAGGCTATCTATTACCATTTTGATGACTGCTAATAGTGTGCCAACTTCGAGTACGAGTTCAGTTAATTCTTTTATGAGTTTTCTGAACTCTTTTATTTTCTTAGCCACTTTCTTTTCACCTCCTTTCTATACTTTAATTATATCACGTATGCGTGATATTGTCAATAACTTCCATATATCTTTTTCACAAAAAAATAGACAGTTATTAACTGCCTATAAATCTAACATCTTAAATAATGGTTCTTGCTCTATTAGTGCTTTTTTACCAAATAAAGCTATTGATATTGAACTAATAGCTTGATTAGCTT
>NZ_JBJOCA010000042.1:0-31500 GCF_045898275.1 Clostridioides sp. GD02404 | reverse complement strand
ATAATATTCTAAATTTATAAAATAAATCGTATTGACTTAAATATATTTAAGATATATACTTATAATAAAATTTTTTTAATAATAGAGGTGTTGCTTGTGATAAGTAAAGAATATTTAATAAGAGCATTAAAAGAACAGGACATTATAAATGCATTAGATTTAATATGGAATGTATTTGAAGAATTTGAATCTCCAGATTATTGTGATGATGGAATCAAATCATTTCATGAATTTATAGAATATAACTCTATTATTGAAAAAGTCCAAGAAAAAACACTCTTCTTTTGGGGTTGTTTTGATTGTAAAAAATTAATAGGAGTCTTATCTATTAGAGATTTAAATCATATATGTATGCTATTTGTAGATAAAAATTATCATAAACGTGGTATTGCAAGAAAATTAATGAATACAGGTATAGAATATTGTACTAATAACAAAACCAATCTAACAGAAATCACTGTAAATTCATCACCTTATGCAGTTGAAGTTTACCACAAATTAGGATTTAAAGATGTTGATATTGAGCAAACTGTTGATGGTATACGTTTTACACCTATGAAATTGACAATATAATAACTTAAATAAAAAGCAAAGTCTCTTAAATATTTTATAGTAGCTTTGCTTTTTATTAATGCTTAAAAGTAATGATACCTTTTTTATTTTTGATAACATACTTTAAGAATCTTACTAATCTGGAACTTTGATTTATTTTTTTATATCTTTTTTGTTAATGTATCAATCAAATTAATTATTAAACTATTAGCTTTATATAAACAAGATATATTTTTTATTATTGTATTTTTACAATTTACCCACTAGATATATAATATCAATCATCTATTGTATTAAAATACAGCCCTAATAGTTTCCTACTAATCATACTTTTTATGAATACCTAATAGAACAGTATCAATGGAATCAGCTAGACCTTTTATAGCTTCTTCTTGACTTACAAGTGCTTTTCCAAGTTGTAAAGTCGAATAACCATGCAGTACACTCATTATCAAATTTAACACTTCATCTGTGTTTTTTATTTCTAAATTACAAGAAATAATAAGTTTTTCTAATAAGGTTTTATATTCACCAAATACCTCTAATGTTTCATTATTTCCATGCCAAGTAGCCCATTGTATTGTTTCATAGACACCAGGATGAGAAATTACAAAATTAAAATATTCTATACTTATACATTTTATAGCTGTGTCTCCAGAATTACCAATAGCAACCTTTTCCATCTGATTATTCATTTTTCGCATTCCATTATGTGCCACTTCAAGTAGCAAGTCATCTAAACTTTCTATATGATTGTATAAAGATGGTGTACGTATACCTAGCTTTGCTGCAACAACTTTTAAAGAAACCTTATTAAGACCATCTTTATCAGCTATATCTGATGCAGTTTGTATAACTATTTCTCTACTAACACGCATAATTCTCCTTCTTTCATTTTAAATTAATTACCTTATTAGTTTAACTAATCTAATTAGTTACGTCAATAATTGAAACTTAGAAAATATTTTATACTGTTATAAAGTATTGACAATTTGATTTCAATTCAATATAATACTAATTGCATTAGTTTTTAAGCTAATATAATTAGTATTATACTAATTTGTTTCATTGCAATATTATTTTATAATTTGCTTAATTATAGAAATAACTACTATGTCAAACTGAGAGGAGACTTTTATGCAAAAAAAATATTTTAAAATTCATGGGATTCCTTCAATTCTTTGGGGAAATCCTTCAAATCAATTGTATATTTACATACATGGACAATCAGGTTATAAAGAGGAGGCTGAAGCTTTTGCCAATATCGCTGTTTATCATGGATATCAGGTTTTAAGTATAGATTTACCTGAACATGGAGAGCGTAAAAAAGAAAATAATTCATTTGACCCCTGGCATGTTGTCCCAGAGTTATCAACCATTATGGAATATGTAAAATGTCATTGGAATCAAATTTCTTTATATGCAAATAGTATTGGAGCATGGTATAGTATGTTGAGCTTTGAAAGAGATACATTAAAAGAATGTATTTTTGTTTCTCCAATTCTTGATATGCAACAGCTCATTTCAAATATGATGCTTTGGGCAAATGTATCAGAAGAACAACTTAAACATGAACTAGTTATTCCAACTTCATTTGGGCATACTCTTTCTTGGGAATATCTATTATATGCAAAAAAACATCCTATTACTAAATGGAATGTACCAACAAAAATATTATATGGCAGATATGATGAACTTACTGAAATCAGTGTGGTAGAAAAATTCGTACAAAAATTTGGTTGTAGTCTAACTATTCTTGAAAATAGCAAACATTGGTTTAACACGCCAGAAGAACTAAACGCATTAGATGAATGGATAAATGCCTCATTTAAATAAAAAATAACAATATTATTTTCATGATTACATTGTCTATAAGCCTTTAATTAATTTTGGTGTTATTTAAGGTAATTAAATAGACAATAAATTAATTGTTATTTAAAAACTTTAAAAGTATACAAAATCTTAAACAAGCACTAATAATTAATTGACATAGAGAGAAGAGAGATAAATATTATCTTTCCCTCTCTCTTCTATACAGTGTACAGTTTTTACTTGTTGTTATCAATAAACTGTATTTATGTACAAAACTCAATCTTTTATCTATTATTAATATATGCATATTTATTGTGACATTAAGGTTATGATATTAAATAAATCTAATAAAATTAATTATAAAAAAATAATAATAAAATATTATCACTCAAATTTTAAGTCTACTATATAGTTTTATCATTTTCTTCTTTTATTTCAATAATCTTCTTAAATAAAATTGATAAAACTAAAGTCAAAAACCCTATAGATAATGAAACAAATGACACTGTAACTGAAGGTATTATAGTAATTGCATATAAATATACATCATAAAAATAATATAATATTATCACTACAAAATTAAATATAAAAATCTCACTAAATGCACATACAGATATTTTTTTTAAGTCTTTAGGTATTTCTTTTGAAAATGGTTTATTGATTGCTAATAATTTGCATAATTTTTTTAATATAAACAATGACACAATATATGGAATAGCACATATATATATAGCTACTGATATCACAGTTGGCATGTTCGTATCTGTAATACCCACACCACTTTTAAAATATGTAGTCAATACTAATGGCACTAAAATAAGTGATAATAAAGTCAAAATTATTCCGACCAATACAATATTATTTAATATTTTAGAACTTAAATTCTTTTTCATATAAACTTACCACCTTATACATTCTTATTTTTAATATATATTATAATAGTTTTATATGTTATGTCAATAATTTATTATTGAAAAACAATAAATTATATATTATAATCAATAATATAGTCTATGTTAAGGAGAGAATATTTTTTATGATTACAAAATTTTTTAGTAACATTTTATCAATCTTTCTATATTTTATATTATCAATTTTGGGAGTTGCTGGTATAACATTTTTGTGTATGATACCTATGTTTTTGTATGATTTTAGTTCTGATAAATTAATTACTTTAATTGCAAGAATACTATATTTTTCTGACTACTTTATAGTCATTTTATTCTTAATATTTATAATTAATAGCACTAAATACTCACCTTTTATACTTGAAAATGTAAAGAGATTTAAAATAATGGGATATTGCTTGTTAGTCAATACCATGATTGAATGTATCAATGGTTACAGTTTGAATACAAACAATCTAATAATTTTTGGAAGTGACAATGGTGGTATTTCACCACTTATGATTATTTCTTTTATATTTGCACTAATGTGTTTTGTAATTGCTGAAACATTTGATAAAGCTATAAAAATAAAAGAAGATAATGACTTGACGATATAGAGGTGATGTTATGGCAATTATAGTTAATCTAGATGTAATGATGGCAAAAAGAAAAATATCACTTAAAGATTTGGCTGAAAAAATAGATATTACAAATGCTAATTTATCAATATTAAAAACTGGAAAAGCAAAAGCCATTAGATTCACTACTTTAAATGAAATTTGTAAAGCTTTAGAATGTCAGCCAGGAGATATACTTGAATATGTAGAAGATGAAGATGATTAAAAAAGAGTGTTTAAAACACTCTTTTTTGATTATAATCTAAAATTTTTATTACTTTGCTGGGATATTTAAGCATGTTGCCAAGTCCTTTTCAGGAGTACTAATAGGTATTAAATTAAATGTGTCAACTAAATACTGTAGTACATTTGGACTTATAAATGCTGGTAAACTTGGTCCTAAATATATATTTTTTATATCTAATGATAATAATGCCAGCAAATCTGCTACTGCTTTTTGTTCATACCATGACAATATTATTGAAAGAGGAAGGCTATTCACATCTGTGTTAAATGCATCAGCTAAAGCTAAGGCTATTCTCACTTACGAGTAAACATCATTACATTGACTAATATCTAACAGTCTAGGTAATCCTGCTACTTCCCCAAAATTCAACTTATTAAATCTATATTTCCCATATGCAAGAGTTAGAATTATACAATCTTCTGGTACTTGTTTAGCGAATTCTGTATAATAATTTCTACCATGTCTTGCACCATCACATCCTCCAATCAGGAAAAAATGTCTTATCTTTCTAGATTTAACTGCATTTATTATTGCAGGTACATTACTTAATGTAGCATTATGCCCAAAGCCAACGGATATCTATCAAGTTATATTACGTTTATTGTATGTCATCTTTTCAATTAATTTTTTATATGTTTTATGTCATTATTAATTTTTACTGTATATATTTGTAATATTTTAGACTCTTTTTATCTATATACTACTGCTATACTTTAATTAAGAAAAACAAATCTTATATGAGTTGGTGATTATTTAAAAAGAAAATAGAAATTTACACTATAGTTGGGATGCTAACAGGTGCTTGTATATTTTATTTTTTGGCACATTTATTTACTAAAAAAAATAAAATTTAACTCAGCTCTATTTTATTAAATTTTAAAGGAGGTACCTACTATGAGTTTTAATAATATCAATCTTATACTTATTGGAATAGGTATTATAATAGGGACTACAATAAGGTATTTAATTAAACGGAAAACTAATTTTTGTAGTGAAAGATATTTCAATAAATTAGAATTAAAATATGGGAATATAGATAGAAAAAAAACTGTTAAACTAGATATATTTTATAGCTATTTAATAAGCTTTGAATATATAACAATGGGTTTATTCATAAAAAAATCAGAGAGTACAATAATAGTAATAATAGTAGTAGCAATTATAACAGCCGTATTGTATTATTTAATTAGAAAAAGATATATCGTTCTATAAACTTTGAATTTATTAAAAAAGAAGGTAACAACTAACTCTAGCTGATACCTTCTAATCATATATATTAAATAAAAACTTCTAATTTAATTTTCAAAATTTCTCCCATATAACTATTTCATGCAAGCGACTCCTAAACAATCTAAATATCTTTTGCTATATTCTAGTTTAAATTTATGCACTGAATAAGAACCTTGAAGTACAAATATTTGCTTACCTAACTCTGGCTCTAAAGTAAAACTTTCATATTTTTTTAATGTTAATTTTTTTCCCGTTGTTATAGTGTTCCCTTTTTTAGTTAAAAATGTAATCTTACCTATTATTCTTGCTGGTACTGTCAAACCAGTAAATCACTCGATAAACCAACTACTAAATTATTCTCTTTTGTCATTTTTATAATATAAATCCTAATATGTATACTTATAATCACCACTGTACATTATAGTGCCTTTAAGCATATTTTTTACTTATACATTATCATTTATATTTTTATTTAATGCTCCTTCTGCTATTAATTTTGTAAATATGTCTTTATGCTTTACTACATAGTAATTATTTTATATATTACCATAATATATAAAATAGACCATCGATTAAAGTGACCCTTTGAATTAATCTATATTTCATTATAAAGTTTTTACAGCTGTTCCATACGCAAATATTTCAACAACTTGTTTTTTGCTTGCAAATCCATCTGCCACAGCAATACGATATTCAAATTGGCAATTAATTACAGCATTTCCACCTAATTGTTCACATTTTTTCTTTAATTGTTCTTTTACTCCTTTAAATGCTGAGTTTGGGTCTGCACCTCTAAAAATTCCTTCCTTATGAGAGTCTATTGCAAATATAGCATCTATAACCCCATATTCTTCTTTAATATCTCCAGTACTTATAATCATATCTATATCCTCCAATACCTTTTCTTTAATAGTAGTCTAAATTATGTAGTATTTCAACAAAAACAATTATACTTTTATAATACTTTCAAAACTACATTAGTTGGTATAAGTTCATAAATAACAACCATCAATTTATAAAATATCTCTAAATTTAAATCCATATACTTATTTTTTGAATATATCAATCGCATGACTTGTAACCCCCAATAAATCTTCACGTTCACAAGTAGCAAAATGATATTTCAAATATAATTCAAATGTGTCATTGTCCATTGCATCTACTGCTTCACGCATAAATAATGCACATCCATCTGATGCTACATAATGCAATCGGGTTACAGGAAATATGGACATTAAATTATCAATATCTTCTTTACGTACAAGTTCAAATAAATCCTTTGACTCGGATTTGGTGTCAAATGTCAGAGAATCGATTAATCCTTTTTCAACATATTCAGCAACATTAATATTACTGCGTTTAAACCCTTCATCAAGAAGACATCCATCAGATATGACATATGCAGCGAAAATCACTCCTCCTTGTTTTGTTACACGAATTGCTTCACGAAGAGCTTGTTGTTTATCTTCTATGCTATAAAGATGGTATAGTGGACCTAATAGCAACGTCATATCATATTTATTGTCAGGAAAAATAGATAAGTCCTTGGCATTACCTTGAGTGATGGTTATATCTTCATCAGATTGTGTATTTTGATTGAAAATCTCTATATTATGCTCTACTAACTCCACTGCATCAACTGTATATCCTTGACGTGCCAACGTATGAGAATATCGTCCAGTTCCAGCCCCAACTTCAAGAACATGGTCGTTAGGTTTTATATATTTCCCAATATAACGCATAGTTGTAAAAAACTCAATTAATCCATGCTTTAATCTCAGTCTACTATCTTCATCATAATTATTATAAAAATCAATTAAATATTTGTTTGTTTTCATATTATACTCCTTCTCTATTAATTATTAAACATCAAATAGATAAATTCCAATCTGGTTTTTCTTGTATTATAAAAGCTGACAATATCTTTCTTACCATTTTTTCAGCACTATTTCTATCTAATGTTAATTTTTTCGTTGCCACTAAGACTGCTATACCATGTGTATAAAGGAATAAATCCAAGAATATTACTTTTGCACGTTCTAATTCTATTCCAATGATTTCTGAAAAATCTCTTGCCCTTTTTTCATTGTCAATCTCATTGTAAAAATCCTTTGCCTCTGTCATATTCAAATCCATATCATTTATAAATAATAACTTAAATAAATGTATTTCTTCTTGAGCAAATTCAATATATGAAAGAGGAAGAATTAAATAAGGGCTAACATTTACAGAATTACTGTAATTAGTGACATACTGCTTGTAGTATTCATATGCAAAAGCAAGAAATTCGTTTTTTAATTCATCCATATTTTCATAGCAAGTAAAAATCGGTCTAGTAGAACATTGTAGTTTGTTTGCTATACTCCTTGCATTTACAGTCTCAAATCCTGTTTCCCTTGTAATTTCCAATACAATATTCAAAATCATTTTTTTTGTTATTTTTGCTTTAGGTGGCATTAAATTTCACTTCCTTATTAGATTTTCAAATTACTAACGTTGTATAACTATTGTTACATATCAAATCAACTATGTCAAGGGAGAGTTTTTAATTTTTTACATTCTTACTTTTTCTGTAACTTAAAATGTTCCACTTATTATAGTCTAGACTAATTTCTATGAAACTTCTAATAGCTTGACTTTAAGTTTTATTGCTTTTTCCTATCTTTAAGAAGTTATAAGATTATTATTCATATACACAATAAGTACAGTTTTAACCTTTATTAATATTAATTACACCTATAATATAATCACTAAGAATATTTTTTACTCTTTTAAGCAAACTATTTCCTACTCCCCAATCAATTTGAAGAAGTCCTATCGAACTTCCAGTTGAAGCAATTTTAACAAGAGTTTTTCCAGTTGTATTTTCACAAATCACCACTAACCCTGAATTACTATTACTTCTTGCATAATATTTGTCGAAAGTTGTAATTAGTATAAGTTTACCATTACCTAAGCTATACATATCAGAAAAAACTATATCTGCATCCAAATTCTTTTCTACCATTCTCTGTGCTTCTACTGGTGTAATTTTTACAGTAAACACTTCTCTTGACATATCATTCATCACATCCTTAATAAAGATTAATTTTTATCTTAATAAAAACGTACTTTTTTAGTATTTTCTAACACTTTTATCAAACAGTATTCCTATTCCTCCTAATAAAGCCAATATAGAACCAAAATTTCTATACTGTGAAATAGATTGTTCTAAATATATATTGTATTGGTTAGTATCCATTGTTCCACCATTTTGTCGCATAATACATTCTATATTAAATTGCCCTAAACCTATACAGCAAAATAACATTATTATTCCAATTACAAAAGCAAATATACATATTGTAAGTTTAATATCCTTATTTTCCATAAATACACCTCTTATAATTTAGATTTCTTTGTTCTTTTTTACTTAGTGATATATTATCTACATTATACTATACAACATATATACCCATCTATTTCCAAAATTGTAACATTTTCATATATTAGTAATGTGACTATGCCAATTTAATCTTTAGTTTTAAGTTCTACATTCTTCTCCATCTCGAATTAGTTTTTTGCTTTTTCTATGTCATCTTTAAATGAAGTGTCAAATCCATTAACCTCATTCACTTTTACTGTGTAATTTATATATTCTCCTGTTGTAAGCATTATTTTAATAGCTGAAATTCTCACATTCCTCCATAACTATTTTGTAAATCATCATTCTTTAAATCAAGAAATACTGTTGATGCTACACATAATTCAGCTACATAGCTATTGTAGTCAATTTCACTTGTATATTGCCCTGTAGCTTTCCCATTATTGCCTAAAACTTTTAACCCTTTTAGGACACTTTCTTCTTAAGGTTTCGTATTCCTCAGAAGATAAAAATCTTAATTTCCATTCAACTGATTTTCCTTCTTCATCTAAGAATCTATCATCCGCTACATATTTTACATTGTCAATTTTTATCGTATTTTAGGCTAAAAAATCACTTGAATTACTCATATTATTTTAATCTCTTCTTATTGTATATTTTATATTGTACCTGATATTAAATTGAACTTTTTAACTAATTTCCAATACTCACATGTAAAGCCCATATCTTCATCCAAATACTCACCATTCCGTTATCCAATATTCATATTTAGCTATATAACCATCTCGTTTTTGTTTGTTTTGAGAATAAAAAAAGAGCCCTTTTTAGGACTCATACCTTTCATATATAGATGTTATTTAATCATAAAGCTATTTTCTTCTTCTATTCCTTTGCTTAAATTCTTAAGCTCTTTTCCATTTTTTCATGACAAATACATCATAAGAAGCAAAACTATTATTGTTATGAGTATGGAAAATGAAGCTTTTTCTAAAACTTATATGGTAAACTATCTATTTCAATAAACAAAGTCAATTCTGGATAAAACCATATCAACATATCATTTTTAGCATTTAAATCTACTACAGTTCTACTGTTTTATATATTTATTTTTTCTATTATTAAATTATGGTTTCTTATTTTTTCTTCTTTACTCTTCTTACCTTTTGATTTCTCATAATAAAATAAATATTCTTTTAAATACTCTTCATCCATATTAATTTCTTCCAAAGTATAAAATTCAACTTCAAAGGTCAATATCCTTCAAAAACTATTCGACAATTACAAAATACTCAAATTTTCGCTTTTAAGAATTATTTTTTAGAGAGTTTATTCCATCCAATAATACTTTAGAATCCATTTTTAAATATCTAGAATACATCCAAACAACTGGACTACGAATCCTACCTTTAGAACAAGCAATTATTATCTTTTTACTATTGTTATCACTAATAGATAGGAGTTTATTTTTTATATTTTTGCGATTTTTTATTAAACCATATAAAACAATAATTCCTGCAATAGGTTTATTCCTGTGCAGAAAGTCATATTCTTTTTCATCAATAACAGAGATATTATGTTGTAATTTAGTTATACTACCATATTCTGTTGGTGTACGTACATCAACAGTTACTTCATCAACGATTTCACTATGTTTTATTAGATACTGTGGACATAATTTTTTCATGTATACATCTAAGGTTTGCATAAGTATCTCTCCTTAATTTTCTGAATAATATATTAATTTATTATACTATAAAACAAGTGTACTCTTACAGTTATTTATTAATATAAATTTATAATTATTCTAAAAATATTTTAAATATATAATAAGATTTATACAGAGATTTTACTTGAGTTTAATTGAATCTTTAAAGCATTATTTTCATAAGGTTTTATATCTTCTAAATTTAAATACACAATTTCTCTTTTATTCATTTACTGCCTCCAATTTATTAAATAAAAAAAGAACACTTACTAGTGTTCTTTAATATACTTTTATTGGTATTCTAAATTCCTTTGTCTCCATATTATCAGCTGATAATACTACCTCTATATAAACGTCTTTTTTAAGCATAACACAGTTTCTAAAATTAAATTGCTCTATTCTAAAATTTATTCCTTTATGGATTGTAGTATTATCTTTTGGATGCCATCTAAGCTCACTATTTATTTGTTCAAAGTTATTATTTTCTTCAATCTCTACTTCCATATTAATAAATTTCAAACTTAATATAGGGCTTTTTGCAACAATTGTACTTTTGTTTTCTATTACAAAATCAACTAAGTTATTACTACGAATCTTAGTATAGATACCAGGTTTATCATCTATCTTATTAGAATCAAGTCTAATATATCCATTACCATTTTCATAATAATCACCAGCTATATTATTCTCATTATTTCTTCTATATTTTAGTATCAATTTGGCTTGTTTATTAGATTCCATAAAAGCTATAATTGATATAATCAAGGCTGCTATTGATGCAAATGATGCAATTACAGAAATTATATTTATATAGTTACCAAGAAATTCATTAAACTGATTAAACATATCTTTTTCTCCTTAAAAACATTACTTTATCTTATTATAGTTGTATAATATTTTTTACATTTATTTTTAATTTATTACACAAACTTCTTACATAAAAAAAGACCATCTATAAAGATGATTCTCTAGACTAAGTATCTATGTTTTTGTTTATACTCTGTAACAGCATCATTTCATGCTTCTTGCTCTCTTATTCCTTTTTCTCTAGCAATTCTTTGTGCTATCTTTCTAACTAATTCAGCACTTTTTAATATTCCTATACTAACCACTTCCTTATCTCTATTTTACATTATATCATATAATAAGGAATAAAGCTAATTATTAGCCAACAGGTACTAATATTAGTTTAGATAATTTCTATTAATTCCTTAATCTTTTTATATACTTCTTTAAATTTAATAACTTCATTGTCCTCTTAATTTATTGTATAAAAAAAGAGCATCTATAAAGATAGTCTAAATCCTATGTATTTTTATTTCTCATCTTTACACCAATTCCTGTCAGTCTTACCCTTTATATAAGTTCTCACTATTTCACCACAATCTAAGCATAAGTCAAAATATGTTTTAGATACCTTAAAGGAAAATTTTGTATTGTATTCCAAACATCTTTTCCTAGAGTATTAAATTCCTCTTCTAAATATGAAAGTGGTTTCTGAAAGGTTGGGTTATACATATATAAAAATAACTATGAATAGATATTCTCTTGTTTTAGAGGAAATGACAAAGAAGTCTCTAACAATTTAAGCAAAACATTATTCAGATAAACAAAAAACTGACTGTCAGTTAAATGTCAGTTAGACCTAAAAAAAGGAATTTGTCAGTTAAGTGTCAGTCAGTTTTTTATAATATCTTTGTTTAAATAGGGCTAGATTTGAACGTTTTAACCCTTGAAACTATTTATTAATATACAAAATCTACTCATATACCGAATATCTTTTCCAAATTTGTTCTAAATCATCAAAGTGTTGTTTAATATCTTCTTTCTCTTTCATTCCAACAGATATAGCAAGAGCATTTGAAATACTAAGTGCTGGAACTAAAGAATCTACAAATGAAGCCATATTACTTTTAACTAAAAGAGTATTATCTGCAAGTGATGCTACTGGTGCAAACAAACTATCTGTTAATGATATTACATGTGCTCCCTTTTCCTTAGCATAATCGACAATTTGATAAGATTTTTTTGAATAACGAGGGAAACTAATTGCAACTATAACATCTTCTTCATTTATTCTTACAATTTGCTCAAAAGCATCTCCCATATCCATTCTAATTATATGAACATTGTCAAGTATTATATCTAAGTAAAAACCTAAATATTGAGCTACTACAAAAGAACTTCTCATACCAAGTATATATATCTTTCTGGCTCTTAAAAGTTTATTAGAAGCTTCTTTAAATGCTCTTTCATCAATTTCTTCTAATGTGGACCTTATATTATCTATATCACTCTTTAAAACTTTGTTTAATATTGCAAAATCATCGGAATAATCATGTGCCATTTCAACTCTTTGTACTGTAGTTAGCTTATTTTTTATGAGTTCTTGAAGTGCTGCTTGTAATTTAGGATATCCACTATAACCTAAGGCATTTGCAAATCTTACAACAGTAGACTCACTTACACCTACAGTTTCACCTAATTTACATGCAGTCATAAATGCAACTTTATCATAATTATTTAAAATATATTGTGCTATAAGTTTTTGACCTTTACTCAATCTCGTATACTGAGATTGTATATTTGATATCAAATGTTTACTGTCCTTCATTTCATTTGTTTCTTCCATTTTTTTCTCCTTTTAGTTATACAAACTATTTTGTTTTTGTTAATATTGTCTTTTTCTGTAAAAATTCTATTATTTTGTTTTTATCTCAACTTCATATTAATTTTTATTATAACTTCTTAAACTCATAAAATTCTAACTTTTCTGTACCTTATACATCACATAGTATTTTCGATTAAATTTATTATACCATCTTTCCTTGCATTTTTTAATATTTATCCAATATTTCTTTTAAATTTTTCAATTTTTACTCATTTAAAAGTTTCCTATCTTATTTTGCATATTTAAGTATATATTTTATTTTAAAAGCAAACTATCGTATGCTTATTATTTAAAGTATTTTTAAGAGGTCACAATATATATATTAACTCTTAATAGAATCTTGTCAAGTTTTTTTTAGTATTTATTGTGATTTTTTCTTTTCAATTAAAATCAATTGTGGTGGGTTATTGACTTGATTTAAAAATTTAGATTCTAAAACATTAAATTCATCCTGACTTAAATTATTGATAAGATTATATATACAATCTCTTTCCTCTTGACCTCCATCATGCCCTGTATATATAGCGATACTTATTACTCCATTTTCTTTTAACATTTTTAAACTCAACTTTATAGCTTTTAAAGTTGTATCTGGTTTGGTTATAATTGAATGTTTTGCTCTTGGAAGATATCCTAAATTAAATAAAACACATGAAACTTCTTCTTTTATATATTTATTCATATTTTCATGACCATCTAATATTAATTTTACTCTATCTATATATCCTTCTTTTTCTATTTTTTTACTTGTAGACTTTATTGCTTCTTCTTGTACATCAAAGGCATATACAAACCCTTTTTCTCCAACCTTTTCAGCTAGATACATTGTATCATATCCATTTCCCATAGTAGCATCAATTACTATATCACCTTTACTTATAACCTTTTCTAAATAAAATTTATTTATATCTGTAATCTTAGTTAAATATTTTGCATATGCCATAATACTATCTCTCCCTACTGTTAACTTTATTTCATTGTTATCTTATTTTATTGACTTTAAATATTTTATTTCATCTTCTGTTAAGTATCTATATTCTCCGACTTTTATATCTTTTAATTCTATCTTACCTACAGAAATTCTTCTTAAATTTAAAACTGGATGATTTATAGCCTTACACATTTTTCTCACTTGTCTATTTCTTCCCTCATGTATAGTTATTTCACATACAGAATAATTCTTTTCTTTATTTTCTTTAGTTACTCTTATTTTAGCAGGTGCTGTTGTGTAATCTTCTATGTTTAATCCTCTTTCAAACTTTCTTATTTCGTCATTACTTATAATTCCCTTCACACTTGCTACATATGTTTTGTTAACCTCATGTTTTGGGTGAGTAAGTTTATATGTTAAGTCTCCATCATTAGTAAGTATCAATAATCCACTAGTTTCATAATCTAGTCTACCTATTGGATACACTCTTTCTTTCACATCTTTAAGTATATCTATTACACTTGGTCTATTAAACTGGTCTTTCACTGTAGTTATATATCCTTCTGGCTTATTTAACACTATATATACATGCTTTTCACTTGGCTTTACTTTTTTATTATCAAATTCCACTATATCCTTATCTTCCTCAATATTAAATGATAACTCTTTTACTACATTTCCATTTACCTTTATTCTTCCTTCAAGAATAATTTCTTCTGCTTTTCTTCTAGATGCAATCCCACAAGAAGCTATATACTTATTAATTCTCATACATAATCCTTTCTTATCTTAAATTATATGTTATTTGATATTTTTATCAATGTTAATTTTGTTACATTATTATACTATACTAGACCTTGATTAAAAACAAGCTAAAAAATTATTTAATTTTCCTAAATAATTGTAATTTCTTTTCACATACTATTAATATGTAATAGCTGACTAAACACTATTTTAAGGAAGTGATTATTATTTCAAAAGAAAATGTAAAATACTATTTAATAGTCGTGTTTATTGGAATTTTATTTTTTAAATTTGTTAATACTCCATCAGATTTTATATCTAGTATTGAAGGATTCTTAAAGTTTTTTGGCCCATTTTTTCTAGCTATTTTGCTTGCTTTACTTTTAAATCCATTAGTAATGCTTTTTGAAATAAGATTTAAAGCACATAGGCTTTTAGCTATTTTTATAGCTTATATATTTATAGGTCTTATTTTAGCTTTTGGAATTAGATTGTTAATTCCATCAATCGCCAATACATTAAACAGGTTAATAAGTGAAATGCCTATGTACACTGATTATATAAACAATTTTATAGAAAAAAATATGTCAAACATAGATTTTTTAAAGACTTTAATTCCTCACATACAACATAGCTTAGATAATGTGTTAAAAGAGGCAAATGATTTCATTAGTAGAATTCCTAAAAACTTATTAGCCTATACACTTAGTATATCTTCTATGTTATTTAATATGACAATGGGATTTATACTGTCTATATATATTATATATGACAAAGAAAAAATTGCATTGGGGTTTAAAAAATTACTATACTCTTCTACTGATAGAAACAAAGCAGATGATATTATAGAATTCTTTAGAACTACTCATGACATTTTCTATGATTATTTGATTGGTAGAATATTAGACTCTCTTATTATTGGTATAATTGCATTCTTAGGATTTCAATTTGTTATCCGAATAGAAAATGCTTTATTTTTAGCTTCAATAATATTCTTAGGT
Organism: Clostridioides sp. GD02404; assembly: GCF_045898275.1. Classification (NCBI taxonomy): domain Bacteria; kingdom Bacillati; phylum Bacillota; class Clostridia; order Peptostreptococcales; family Peptostreptococcaceae; genus Clostridioides; species Clostridioides sp. GD02404. The sequence goes on along the minus strand of NZ_JBJOCA010000042.1, from coordinate 15,739 downwards.
AATATAATACCGTATTTTGGTCCTTTTATTGGTGCAATACCTCCAATAGCCATGACAATCTTATATAGCCCACAAAAAACTATCTGGGTTGTTATATTCATATTTATATTACAACAACTAGATGGAAACTTTATAGAACCAAAAGTTATGGGTAATCAAGTTGGTATAGGAGCTATATGGGTAATTTCTGCAATTTTAATAGGTCAATCTCTATTTGGTTTTATAGGTGTTTTCCTTTCAGTGCCAATAGCAGCTGTTGTAAAAACTTATGTTGATAAATATATAGATAATCGGCTACAATAACTTATATTTATTGTATATACTTTTAAATTTTTAATTTCAAATTTAGTTGCTTTTTATTGAACTATTTTATAAAAAATTAGCCCTTAGCAAAAACAATTTGCTAAGAGCTAATTTTTTATAATGCATATTTTATTTATTAAAAATATATGCACATTTTATATTTATTGATTATTTGAACTTTGAGAATTTTCACCACTCTCTGCTCCACCACTAGTATCTGGAGAAGGTGGTGTTGGTGCTGGATTATTATTTGGTTTTTCTTGATTCTGAGAAGAGCTACTATTATTATCAGATTTATCATCATCTGATTTTTTACTGTTATTTTTAGAACTAGATTTATTAGTTTTACTGTTTCTACTATAAGAAGTTTTTCTTGCGTCTGATTCTACTCTGTACCTATCTTCTCCTGCTGTATCTTTTGCCTTTTTCTTTCTTTGCTCTTCTGCTTCATTTTGTTCTTTTTCTAATTTAGTTAATTCTTCTTTCTTTTTAGTTGCTTCTTCTTTAATAACAGATGAACCATTTTTTATTTTCTCTATAAGCTTAAGTTCCTTAATTGCATCCTCATAATTTTTCGCTTCTTCAAACTCAGTCATATTTGACATTCTCATAGCTTGCATATACATAGCCCTTGCATTCTCATTAGTATTGTCTTCTTCTAATGCAGAGGACAATGATTCCATAGCTTTTTTATAGTCATGTTTTTCTAAGTATGTTTTTCCTTGCTCAGTTAAATTTATTTCATCTTTATTATTAAATGAACATCCTACAAGAAATATAGATAATATCGATATTAATAAAATTACTCTTCCTCTCATTAAACCCCTCCTTGTTATATACTTTAAATTTTATCATAATTAGGAAGTTTTTAAAATATTTTATATTTATTACAAGAAATTTGTTAGTAAAAGAAAAAAATAAGTAGATATGCTATGGATAACTACAACAAACTAAAAATTAATTTAGAGCCATATATACCTTAGCAAATCTACTTATAATAAACTTAATATTTAATTTTCATTCTATACTTCTAAAGCTAATAAATCTTCATAACTTTGTCTCTTACATATTACCTTATCATTTCCATCAAATACTGATACTACTGCTGCTCTTGGTATTTTATTATAATTTGAAGACATTGAATACCCATATGCACCTGTTGATGTCGTTATAAGTATGTCTCCACTTTTAATATCCATTATATCTATATCCCCAATCAATATATCTCCACTTTCACAACATTTTCCAGCTATTGTTACATGATTCATAGTCTCATGGTTAATTTTATTTACAATACTACACTCATAACTAGCTTGATACAGAGAAGGTCTTACATTATCTGTCATACCTCCATCTACACTTACATAAACTCTAACATCTTTTATATCTTTTATTGAACCTACTGTATACAATGTGCTTCCTGCATTTGCAACTATTGATCTTCCTGGTTCTATTACCAATATAGGTACTTCTATCCCAAGCTCTTTGCATGAACTTTCCGCTTTAGCAATTATAGTCTCACAGAATTCTTTTATAGTCTTAGGCTTATCTTCTTTACTGTAATAAACCCCTACACCTCCACCTAAGTCAATTTCTGTTAGCTGTATATTGAATTTTTCTTTTATCTCTTTTACTAAGTTCATCATTATGTCCACTGTATCTATGTATGGCTCTACATCAAATATTTGTGAGCCTATATGAGCATGAAGACCCACAAGTCTTATATTCTTGTATTCACTCAATTTCTCTATTGCTCTAAATAAATCTCCATTCACTAAGGCAAATCCAAATTTAGAATCTATCTGTCCAGTTTTTATATAATCGTGTGTATGAGCCTCTATTCCAGGTGTTATTCTAAAATATATTTCTTGAACTTTACCTTTTTCTTCACATAACTTTTCAATCAAATCCAATTCATAAAAATTATCTACTACGAACTTACCTACACCTAAATCTAACCCCATATTTATTTCTTCTTTAGTCTTATTATTTCCATGGAAGAAAACTTTTTCCATAGGGAAATTTGATTTGTATGCTGTATATAATTCGCCTCCTGAAACTACATCTAGGCACATTTGTTCTTCATTTATAAGATTACACATATAAATAGGTAAAAAAGCTTTACCCGCATAAGCAACCTTGTTTTTTCCATCTTTGGCTTTAAAATATTCTACATATTCTCTACAGTTTTGTCTTACCAAAGCTTCATCAAATACATAAAGTGGAGTTTGATATTTTTCACTAAGCTCTAAACAACTCACTCCTCCAATATATAATTCATTATCATTTACAGTCATAGTTCCATGAAGTTTCATAATATCCTCCCCAAATTTTATATATTAAATACTTCTGCTATTTTTTCTATAGCTATTTGCTTATCATCAGAATTTATAGCACATGTTATACGAATTTCTGATGTAGTTATAAGTTTTATCATTATACCATTTTCATTGAATATCTTAAATACCTTAGCAGCAACTCCAGAAGTATTTTTCATGCCAAGACCTACCAAAGAGAATTTGGTGATATTATTATCAACCACTACATGTTCTTCATCTGTGTACTTAGATACTATCTTCTTACATTCTCCTAATTCTTCTTTTGGAACTGTAAATGATACACTTATTTTATCTAAGATAGGTGCAGTCTGACTTATCATATCTACACTTATCCCTATAGTTGCTATATCTTCAAATAAACTAGATATATTTTCTGCTTTAAAATCTTTGATTGTTATAGAGCTATCATCATCACTAGTAGCTAATCCTGTTATTACTTTATCCTCTAATTTCATATCTTTTCCCCCTCTTATATATGTTCCTTTTACTGTACCACATGTACGTCCAACATAAATTTCAACACCATATTTTTGTGCAAGTTCTATACTTCTTGAATGCATTACTTGTGCTCCTAAACTTGCTAACTCAAGCATTTCTTCATATTCAATCTCATCAAGTTTACTAGCCTTTGAATATTTTCTTGGGTCTGTAAAATAGATTCCATCAACATCTGTATATATCTCACATTTCCCATTTAATTTAACTGCAAGAGCCACAGCAGATGTGTCTGAACCACCTCTCCCAAGAGTAGTTACATCACCATCTTCATTGATTCCTTGAAATCCAGTTACTATTACGACATTTCCTTCATCTAAACTATTTTTAATTCTATTTACATTTATATCATCAATTTGAGACTTCCCATGAAGACCACTTGTTTTTATATTTAGCTGATAAGCATTATAACTTACAGCCTTACATCCAAGTGCATTTAATGCTATTGATAATAAAGAAGCTGAAATCATTTCTCCAGTAGACATCAAAGCATCCAATTCTCTTTTACTAGGTTCATTACTCAATTCTTTAGCCAACTTTATATATTCATCAGTGGATTTACCCATGGCAGACACAACTATTACCATTTGTGGATTTTCTTTTCTTCGTTCTATTATATTTTCTGCAATTGATTTTATTTTATCAGTATCTGCCACCGAACTTCCACCATATTTTTGAACAATTATACTCATGCTTTTTCCCCCTCAAGTTAAATTTTGATAAATAAAAACGCCCAAAGGTATACTTTGGACGTGTAAATCTCATAGACCAAGTAACCTTGTAGCTCATCACTTTAAAAGTGACAGCCTTATACATATTCTGCATAAGTCCAGAAAATCCATCCGTCAACAAATTTTCTTCGGCTATAGACCCTTTCATCAATCATCAACACTTACCAGCTCCTATTGAATACTATTGAATATAGCTACCTCTACCCTAGGCTCATTATTTTTAATTAATTTATTAATATAGTTTTATCACATTCTATATAATATTGCAACAATTATTTTACAAAATGTGGCAAATCTATAATTCTCTTTTTTAAAATTAGGTTATATACAATTAAATAGTTTATTTAATCCTAAATCTATAAAATTTATACTATACTCACTATCATATCTCTCTAAATCATTTAATTCAGATAGATTATCTGGTGTAACTACCAAAACGTTTGGCACTTTAAAAAATGGAATTGTAGATTTATCTATCTTTCTAGAAAGATTTTCATATTTAGAAATATCTATTTCATTATTTAAATCAACATCTACTAGAACCTGTTTTATATTACCAAATTGGTCTGTATATTCAATAAATAAATCATATTTCATATCATCCACACTAACATTTCGGTAGAATCTTTTTACATCACAACCTGCAGTATTGATTCTAACAACTAATTCTGACCCTACTAGAGCCTTTATTAAATCATCTCCCTTAAAAAGTTTACTACCATTCAAATAGTATACATATGAGAGGTCTTTGTAATTATAATAATCCACATCACAAGGATATTTTTTAAGTGTATACTCACTACACATTTTTCTCAAGGTTTTTTTAAAGTTTTTTTTATTATATCTCTTTTGGTCTCCATAAATTTTTCTAAATTGAGCTTCTGTAACACATCTAACCCTGCTAATTAAAAGCAATATCTCTTTTTCCATATTAGTCATAGTACATTCTCCTTGAAGTATTATTTGCAAAGTTGTACTAATATTATATTAATTTTATGACATTAAATTTACAAAGAATTAAAATAAAATAGCTAGTTTTTATAAAAATAAATTTTATAAAAACTAGCTATTAATATATTAAATACTATTTTCGATTTTTTTAAGTTAAACTATACATTATCTTGATTCTCAGAACCTTGAGAGTTTGTATTTTCGTCAGTTCCTGTTCCCTCTTTTGCTTTTTTATCTTCAAAGTTTGCAATATTTAGGTTATCAAATTCTGACATTTCAATTACACCAGATAATTCTTTTGAATATGATATTTTGACTTTATCTCCAACTTGAGTCAATGGCAATTCACTAGATACTTTTGAAGTAGCTTTGAATATTATCTCTTTATTTGAATCTAAAGTCACATAATAATTAGTATTTCCACCTCGTACATCTGGACTTATTCTTGTCACTGTACCTTCTATGACTTCATCTTTTAAATCATTATCAAGTTTTAAATCATTACCCTTAGATTCTAATGAATCTTTATAGTTTCTCAATGCTTCGTTTTTGTCTTCACCTAAACCAAGCACATTATAATCTTCAACAGATACAAATGCAACTCTCTTTACAAGACCAGCCTTATCTTTTAATGATGATACATATGTTGGTTGACCTAATATATTATACATTACAGGGAATGTTGCTTCATAATTCTTTTCTTGAACATTACCTTCAGCTGATTTCATTGCAGCTGTCTCAGTGGCTCCTGGTTGCTTATATAATTTAGCTTCTTTTGTTCTAGAATCAACTAACATAAATCCAATTGTAGATTCATCTCCTCCTGAAGATGTTATACCTGTATACCAATAAGACCTATTATCATTTCCATAAACTAATGATGTTCCTTCTGTTGGCACTAGTACTCCTTTTTCTGATATAACAGAATTTAAAAATCCATTAACATAAACTCCCCAGTCTTTAATCTGGTCTGTTATAAATTCTTGTGGCTGGATTCTATCCACCCATTTAGGTGTATTTTTAACATTGTAAACATTTATTTTTCCAGTTTCTGCATCAACAGTAGCTATTCCTGTAGCATTTGCTCCTCCATAACCAATTTTATGCTCATATAAACTTACAACCCAATAAGGTTTCCCTTCATCATTTATTTCAAGGGTAAAATCTGTCATACCAACATTTACCACACCATGTATGTATAAATGTCTCTGTAAATCTTGATGCAAGTAAGCTTCTGGTTGATATACTATCTTTATTGGTTTTCCATCTATTTCTTGAACTAATTGAACATCTTGAGGGTTACTTGCAGATACTTTTACATAACCACTTGTACCACTTAAAGATGTCACCCACTTAATTATGTCTCTATGAACAAGAGGTGCTACCCAGTACAATTCTCCATCCACATTTTGTATATGGAATTTTCCTAATTTTGACACACTACCTATAGCTGGAACTTCTCCAAGCTTTTTATCTCCCAATTTCATGGCCATATCTTCATCTACAAGACGAATGTCATTTACACTGACAGGACTAATGTCATCAGTAAATTTACTTTCAGTTACTTTTCCTAATAATTCTTTATATGCCTTTGCATGAAACACAGGTGTAGAAGCTATAAAAGGCACAACTACAATATACACAAGTAAAGCTATTGCTATTGAAAAATTATATTTAGCAAGTTTAGATGTTCTTTCATTTCTATCTAACATCATATCTAGTATTCCTGCCACAACAAAGAAAATTATTCCTACTGAAAATAAAGATGTGAAATCTAATCTAAGTACAGGTAATTTAATAAATGCATAAATTGCTACAATTATTATTGCAACTCCATATGTTTTAAGATATCGTTTCATTTAATACTCCTCTCTACAAAATGTTATTATTACTATTATATCCATATATTTACAAAAAATAAATATTTATCATATTTATTTATGTGTTAAGATATCTTTATACATTTATATAAATATTTTATTCAATTATATCTTATCTATATACCCCAAAAATACTGTAAAAATACAAATAATCACTAAAATTTAAAAACTGAAGAAAGTGTTCTAACTAAGATTTACGAATTCTTAATCCTCTCGAAGTTAAACTACTATCTTCAGCCTAATTATCTAGCAATAGTTTTTATATGATAAACTCTAAAATAAATTTTTAGATGTTTGCGATTTTTGATACATAAGAATGTTGTCTAGAATTATATTCTGATAATAAACCTTCATATTCTAAGGTTAAACCAGGTAAATTATAAAAATCATTTGGTGTTACTTCAAATGATTGTTTATTTAAAATGTCTATTTCACTTTTTTCTAACATATCAGCAACAAAGTTTGAACATACATATTTATATTCAGATTGTCTATGAATATTCATTGGCAAATATATTAATGCCATTATATCATAATAGTAATCTTCTCTATAATCACTAATTAATTTTATATTTTTAAATAGATTTTCATATTGTAAATTATCTACTTCTAATGAATATACTCTACACACAGTATTTTTTCTTATAGCATATAATCCTTGATTTATATTTTCTTCAACAAATCCCCCAATAAATGGATTTCTTGGATTTAATCTCCCAAAAGAATACATTGGCTTTAAATTTTCATTTAGTGATATTGACACATGTGTATACAGTTTTTTACTTATATTCCTTATTAAGTAAGATAATAAAGTTCCTGTATATGTTGTTACAATATAGACTTTATTCATCATTTCCCCCCAATCTAGTAACTAAATAATATTACGTATTTACAACTTAATATCATAAAACATTCTAACACAATAAATGTTATTTTACAAATTTTGATTTTAAAGTACTCCAATATTGTGTGAAATATAATAAAAATATAAATATAAGTTTTCTATATTTTTAACCAACAGCTGTTTTCTTTAAATTAATCAAATGATTTAGTATATCTTGAGCCTTTCCAGAATCCTTCAAATATCCTAATGCCCCATTTATTTGTGATTTCAAATCTATTTCTACTTCCATATCCAAGTCAATATTTCCTTTTTTTATAGATATATTTTTAAGAGTTACTGGATAAAGATAACTTTTCTCTAAAGTAATCTTATTTCCATTAACTTCAAATGGAACTTTTTTATTATAGTTACTTAGTATTTTCTCTAACATCTTATCACTTATCTTGAATTTACCAAGTTTTACATTTTCAAGGCTTACAATTAGATTCTCTCCTTTTAAAGTAGGTATCAATTCAAGTTCATATTGGCTATTTATTAATCCAAATACCTTATATGGCCCTGCTACTTTTATTTTTCCATCTTTCATTTCAACAAAATTATTTTCAAGCTCTTTAATCCCATGCTTATGCATTAATGTATATATTAAATTTCTAAACTCATCCTCTGAAACAGACACTTTCCCAACCATTCTAAGTGGATTTTTTACTACTTCCATGGAATTTATATATGAACCTTTTGATAAGTATTCTTCATCTATAATTTCATTATTTTGTGAACTTACATCATATCTTTCTTTTGGTTTCAAAGTGTATACAATAATCCCTGTAAACACTATAACAATAACAATTAAACTCAATAAAATTTTTGCAACCTTTCCCATAATCGTCTCCTTTACAAATCTGTCAACAGATTTAAAATAAATTTAGATAACTAACTTCACATAATATTCTTAACAATATACATATTATAATACAGTCTTTTAAGGATTAATTCAACAAATCTCATTTTTTGTAAATAAACTGTAAAAAACATGTTTTTAGTATAAAAGTTAATATTTTGCATAATACTCTTAATTACACCTTTATTTTTTTCTAATCTTGGATTAAAATTAATATTATGCAATACAGTGTAGTGTTCTGTATTATAAGCAAATTAAATAGGAGGTATAAAATATGTCAAATGAAACGAACTCATCTAACTTTATAAAAAATATTATTATAAATGACCTAGAAACAGGAAAACACGACAGTATAATAACTCGTTTTCCACCAGAGCCAAACGGATATTTACATATTGGTCATGCAAAAAGTATATGTCTTAATTTTGGACTAGCTAAGGAGTTTAACGGAAAAGCTAATTTAAGATTTGATGATACAAATCCATTAAAAGAAGATGTTGAATATGTAGAGTCTATAAAAGAAGATGTTAAGTGGTTGGGATTTGATTGGAACGAGTTAAATTTTGCATCTAACTACTTTGATGAAATGTACAAGAGAGCCTTAATATTAATAAAAAAAGGTAAGGCTTATGTATGTGACTTGACACAAGAAGAAATGAGAGAATATCGTGGTACTTTAACTGAACCTGGAAAAGAAAGTCCTTATAGAAATAGGTCTATTGAAGAAAACCTTGATTTATTTGAAAGAATGAAAAATGGTGAATTTAAAGATGGTGAAAAAACATTAAGAGCTAAAATAGATATGTGTTCTCCAAATATAAACCTTAGAGACCCAATTATATATAGAATATCTCATTCAACACATCACAACACAGGAGATAAATGGTGCATATATCCTATGTATGCTTTTGCTCATCCAATTGAAGATGCAATTGAAGGGATAACTCACTCTATATGTACTCTAGAATTTGAAGACCAAAGACCGCTTTATGATTGGTTTGTCAAAGAGTGTGAAATGGAAAATGTACCTAGACAAATAGAATTTGCTAGGCTTAATATAAACAATACTGTTATGAGTAAAAGAAAATTAAAACAACTTGTAGATGAAGGTGTTGTTGATGGTTGGGATGACCCTCGTGTTCCTACAATATCTGGTATCAGGCGTAAGGGATATACTGCAGAAGCATTACGCAATTTCTGTAGTGAAATAGGGGTATCAAAAGTTAACTCTACAGTAGATAGCCAAATGCTTGATTATTTCCTAAGAGAAAATCTACAACCAAAAGCACCTCTTGCTATGGGAATTTTAAGACCTTTAAAACTAGTTATAACTAATTACCCAGAAGATAAAATTGAAATGCTTGAAATAGAAAATAATGCTAAAGATGAATCTCAAGGAAAGAGATTAGTTCCTTTTTCTAGAGAGCTATATATAGAGCAGGATGATTTTATGGAAGAACCTGTTAAGAAATATTTCAGATTTTTCCCAGGAAATGAAGTTCGTTTAAAAGGTGCTTATTTCGTAAAATGCACTGATGTAATTAAGGATGAAAATGGAAATGTTATTGAAATACATGGAACTTATGACCCTGAAACTAAGAGTGGTTCTGGATTTACAGGTCGTAAGGTAAAATCTACAATACATTGGGTGGATGCTAAATCTGCTATACCATGTGAATTTAGATTATTTGAGCCATTAATTCTTGATGATGTTCCTGAAAATGAAGGCAAACATTTCCTAGAACAAATAAACCCTAATTCATTAGAAATATTACAAGGTTTTGTTGAACCTACACAAGTAAAAAATGCTAAACCTTTTGATAAATTCCAATTTGTTAGAAATGGATTCTTTAGTATAGATAACAAGTATACAACTGATGAAAAACTTGTATTTAATAGAATAGTTCCTCTAAAAAGTTCTTTTAAACCAGCTAAATAATCCTACAATAAAAAAATGAAGACTTAAAATATAAATTACTTCTACTATATATAACTTTAGTTAGAAGTAATTTTTTATTTGAGTCTTCACAATTTACTCTAGATTATTAACTTTTTTCACTACTAATTCCCATCACCTCTATACCATCTTTTATACATTCTATGCTAAGAGGAAAATCTGGACCCTTTTCTCCATCAATATCCGTTATAAGGGAATCTTCACATTCTATATATACTTTTTTGGTTTTAAAGTACAGTATTTCATTTCCATTATACTGATCTAAGTAATCACCTCTAAGCACACTTATCAAAACTGGTATTGATTTTGGAATTGGCATTCCTTTAAAAATAATTACATCCAAATAACCATCATCTATTTCAGCTTTGTATGCTAGATTTATATTTCCTGCTGTTTTGCCATTAAAAATCAACATAAGATACATATCTCCATCATAATACATTTCTTTAGAAGATACTTTTATCTTAAACTTCCTCATATACAATGCTTCTTCTATTCCCTTTATATAATAAGAAATTCTTCCAAATGAATTTTTTAAGTCTGTGTTTATCCTTTGTGATACATCTGTAAACATACCAGCACTTGCCACATTTATAAAGTACTTATTATTAACTTTCCCTATGTCTATTTTTCTCGGCTTTAAATTTATGATTTTCTTTATAGCTTCTTTTATATCGAATGAAATTTGAAGAGCATTTGAAAAATCATTTGCAGTTCCTGTAGGTAAAATTCCAACTGGGATTCTTATGTCTAATTCTTTCATTGCATTTACCACTAAATCTATGGTACCATCACCGCCTGCTATCAGTATATGGTCATAAGAACTATCCACTTCCTTAAATGCATTCTTTACAGGTTCTTTAATATTCAATCTATAGGGTATCAATAAATAATTTCTCTCCTGATATAATTCTATAATTGTGTCCAAATTTGATAATATCTTTTTTTCACCTGAATTAGGATTGTATATAAGTTTTACTTTTTTCATTATTTCTCCCTACTTATTTTATTCTTTTAATATCCAAAATCTTCGTTTAAGAAAATTACATGTATTCTTTCTGGTGCTAATTGTCTCTTTATAAGTGTATAATTACAACATATTCTTCCTGGGCTTGAACAATCTATACATATGCCAGTAGTCTTACATCCAGTATTTGTATTTAATCTTTTGCAATTAGCTGGAGCAGCTATCGTTTTTGTTCTTTTTATAGCTTCATCTACATCCTTAACTATTTTATTTACTCCTGCTATAACTATTACTTTGTCAGGTCCATATATCATAGCAGCTACTCTATTTCCATTTCCATCTACATTGTAAAGCTCTCCATTCTCTGTTATTGCATTAGTACTTGTAAAATAAGCATCTGCAGAAAAAGATTTTCTATATATTTCCTTCATTTCTTCTGGTTTAATGTCTTTTGCATATCTATCAAGAAAATCATACTTTTCTCTTATAAAATCAATTACTCCTGTTTCAAATAAGGTCATAGATCCTCCACATCCTACTAGAGAACCTGCTTTAACTATTTCTTCAATTTTTTTTAGAAGCTCTTCTTTATTATTTACTAAATGCCCTCTCATATTATTATTTTCTAGAGATTTTATCGTTTTTTCTATTCTCTTTTCATTAAGCCAATTTAGATTTTGATCCATTTTAACTTCCCCCTTGTTCGTAATAGTATCAATTAGTTATAAATTTTATTTTCTTTATAAGTTTATTTTAGTACATCTAAAAAAAAATACAATATAAACTTGAATAAGTTTTACATAAATTTATTCAAATTTATAATCAAAAAAGGAAAGCAGATACATTTCTTCCACTTTCCCTATATTGTATGTAGTATTATATATTTATTAAAATCTATATATTAATTATATGTTTCATATCATCAAATATCACAATTAGTTTAAAAGTAATATTATATTCTTTTTTAAACATATAAATTGTATTATTAAATTTACAATCTTCAACTCCAACAATATTTTATTAATTTGATGAAGAAGATGCTATAGCTGCACTTGTTGCTGCCATTACACATGCAATTTGTATAGCAACAACAATATTTAAAAATATATTATTAGTTATAGAGTCTATGTTGTTCTCAGTTTGTATAGAATCTGCATAAATAGAAGCTACAATAGCAGAACTAATCATCACTCTATTACTTTTTCCTAAAGACCAATTTCCAAAACCTTTTTCTTCTTTAAGTTTATTTGATACATTTTTTATCTTTTCTGTTATTTCATCTTCTCTATAATCTAATAATGAAATTGCTCCTATTATTGGATATCCATAATAATTCATTTTACAATCATTTTCTTTAAATGCTTTTTTAAGTTCAATAGTTTTTTTACATTTAACCATACTTCTATCATCACTAAATAAAAGAATTTGAGATAATGCTTGTAAATCATTTCCTTTATAAAAACCATTTTTATTTAGAAACTCGTAACATTGTTCTATATACTCTAAATCTTCTTCTAAATTTTTTGAATGAATTGCAATAAGTGCTATATTACAATAGTCATCACTAGACGTTAAAAATGGATGTTTTTTTCTCATATATTCATATATTATTTTCATCTTTGATATACATGTAACATAATCCATTTTTTCTCTATTCTCGTAGACTATTGATGCTGTAAGTGGTAAATATGTATCGCCCCAAAACTTTTCATTTTTAAGTTCCTTATATATTTCCAAAATCATCTTAAAACTACTTTCTGGATTTGATTCAAACGAAAGTAGTGTTGCCATATAAAATATATTATATCCTCTAAAATTAGAGAATAATCCAGTATTCTTTTTAATAAGCTCTATTCTCTCTTCTACTAATCTAGGGCTTATTCTTTTATTCTTAAGGGTAAATGCAAGTGCACAACTATGTTGGATTAACCCCATTTGCCAAGAACCTTTAACCTCATTTAATGCCTTATAATTTTCTACTAATAAGTTTGCTTTTCCATTTATAAAAGATTCTTCCATATTGTCCTCCCAGTAATATATTTCATTGTATTAATAGTTTTATATTCATTATATATTTATTAAGCGATACAATCAACACATATTACTTTAAGAAGCATCATTCTTCAACAATAATGTAGCCTTTTTTGTAATGTCTTCCCATATTATTAACTCTATCATAGTACTCTGATTCACTTTCATTACTCCATTTGGGCACAAATACATCTATTGCATTAGAATTACTAAAATACTTACTAGACCCCCTATCCATAACAGTTTTTAATTTCCCATCTACAATAATCTTAGTTCCAAAACTCAAGTGATTATTTGCCACAAAACCATCTTCTAAATCATCTCCTGTAGCTGTTATAGCTCCATATCCATTTTCTTGGTTAAGACTTGTATAATAACTTACTTCAAAAGTTATGGGTACTAACTTTTTTATTTTAATTCCTAACTGATTCTGTAGCTTCTCTTTTTGTACTTTTAACTTATACTCATCACTATTTTTATAGTCTTTCATACCTTGATTATATTTGGAATTAAAGCTTTTACCAGACTTTACTATAGTATCAATATTTACTATAGATTCTTTACAATGATCTGCATCTATTTTCGTTTCTCCATTTACCAATAATGGACTTAAACATACACTACATACAACACATGTAATCAATGCTTCTTTAAGCTTCATAAATTCCCCCCTTATTATTTTGATATATTAGCATATTTAATATTATATGTCTACATTTAGATTTAAATACCACACCCATTTGCTTTAAGAAGTTGTCTTATATTTAATTCACCTTAACTCCTTATAAATCCTCTATCTTAGGATTATATAGAATAGAGCTTTTATGCCTAAATATATTTTATTAATCTTTTAATACCTAAAATCAGTTTTATTTAATGATTCTATTTTTTAGAATTTAAGAATTAAAATTCTATAATTTTAAAACATATTGATTTTATTTTTTTGAGATGATATAATTTTTTTAAGAGGTGAATAATATGATAAAAAATACAAAACAAATTACAGTAGAAGTTAATGAAATTCTAGTACAAGAAATATCTAAGATAACTAATGATGAAAATAAGATTTTGACAGATTTGATAAATGAATCAATTGTAAACTATATTCTTGAAAATAAGAAAGATAACATTGAAAATAAAGATTTAGAAGAAGTGATTAACTTTTATAAAAAAGAAAATACTGAAAAACAAAAAAGTACAGCAAGAGCTATTGCTGAAGCAAAAACTCACACTTTATATTAAGTAAATAAAAAAGTTCCTAAAACTAGGAACTTTTTATTTTAACAATTTCTAATATGTATCTAAATATTTATCTCAAATTTATAAATATAAATATATTTAATATAACCCAATATATACTTTAAGCTCTACAAGTAATTAAAATAAAAATAAAATTATACCTTTTATATATCTAAAACAATTAATTTACACAATTAATGAACAAAACTTCTGACTTATAAATTAATACTTAGTATCAGGTTATGCTAATATTAACTATAAGTCTAGTATAAAATTAAGTTCTAATAGATTTGATTTTACACCAAACTTATCAAATTAACATTGTAATAACAAAATAAAAATACTTCTAAAAAATTATACTTTTCACATAACACTTTACATTATATTCATTTAACTGATTATTATAAAAACTATTTATTTTATGACAATTAAATTCATATCAAAAGCAGACAAAACATATAAATTCTGTCATGACATTATCAACCCATTTATTTTTATATATTCAAATATATAAAATATGTAATTTACTTAAAATTATGTAATCTTATTTTTAATAAAAATATATACCCAAAATTATTATAATTGACTACATTAAATTATTCATCTTTTTTAATATTTTTAACCCATTCTTCAACAGAATTTAATTCATCCTCATTTACCCCCTTTTTGAACAATGATTTCATAAAGCTCTCAATAGAACTACCATGCATATTATCTAGAAAAGTTTTTGTTTCAAAATGCAAATACTCTTCTTCCCCAATAAGAACTGTATAGTGTGTATGTCTATCAATTTTTCTTGCACTTAAGAATTTCTTATTTACTAATCTTGATAAAAGTGTTAATGTTGTAGTTTGTTTCCAATCATATAGTTTTTCCATAGCTTCAATGACATCTTTTGATGTTACTGTAAAATCTGAACTCCAAATAAATTTCATGACTTTTAATTCTGCTGGTGGTATCTTAGTAATAGTCATATGATTTTACACTCCTCTCAAACTTATATATAATTAAATACTATATTAATAGACTTTTAGAGTCAAAGGTTTTATTTAAAATACTCAATCCAATTTTATTAATATAAAAAATTTATATTTTCAGTATAAA
>NZ_JBJOCA010000041.1:0-31549 GCF_045898275.1 Clostridioides sp. GD02404 | reverse complement strand
ATCTGAAGTTAATTTGTCATATCCTAATTCAGATATATCTGTATCTAATCTTTGAGCTAAATATTTACCCATAGAGTAAGAACCACCTAAAACTTTAAATGCGTTTAATCCAAATCTATAAGATTCATCTTTAACATATACTCCTGCAACTCCTAATTTTTTTGCTAAACCTTCTAGGTTTGCTAATGGAGTTTCTTTATATTGAGGAAAGCTTTTATGAAAATTTCTAACCTTAGTTATTTCTTCTTCATTTAAGAATTTAATACAATTTTCCTTGTCACCTTTTGGCAAATTATTTACTTTCCATTTAATCTCTTTTAACATCTAAAATACCTCCAAATTATTGTTAAATTTTTATACTTTAATATATAAGCAATTAACATGCCAATACTAAATATATGTTGGATATTTTTCTATGACTGCTTAATATAGAAATTGCAATGCTTTTATTGTTTTTTCTTATCTACCTTTAATTCATACAATGTGTGTAGAATTTAATAAATGAAAAACCTTTTCTATCTTCTCACTTTTTAATTCTCATTTTTAAAATTTAAAAATAAATCTTAAAATCCTCTGTTTGTATATTTTTTAATACCTAGCTTATAAAATCTAAATTAAAACATAAATAGTGATGTAATAATCTATTACATCACTATTTACATATTCATAATCTAATAAGTTTTTAATGGTCTCTAAGAGGTGATTTTTCATCTTTCTTAACATCTAATTCCTCTTTTACAACATTCCATTTTTCAAGACCAAACTTAGAAACCATAACAGCTTCTGCTGCTCCTTTTCCAAGTCTTTTTATAGTATCCATACCTGTTTCGTCTTCTTGTGCACCTTTTGCTTTTCCATCTTTACTCCATATTGTCCCACCTATATAACAACCACCTAAACCTCCAGATACTAACATTTCATGCATTAGGAAGAAATTTATTATAGGAAGTTTTGTAAGCTCTTGACCACCATATCTAGTTCCACCAGTAGTTATAGCTGCTCCAACTTTATTTTGAAGCTTTCCTGGATGAACTAAATACATAGGACGAAGTCTGTTAAATACTGCTGTAAGTTGAGCAGTTATATTCATATCATATACTGGAGAACCAACTATAATTCCATCTGCTTCTAATATTTTTTGCTCTAATTCTTGTATATCATCTTTTATGATACACATAGTCTCTTTTCTTATACATGCATCACAATGTACACAAGGACTTATTTTTTTCCCTCTAACTGACCAATACTCAGTTTCTATACCAGGTATAGTTTCAGCTTCTTTCAAAGCTTCTAATACTGCATATTCTGTTGCTCCTTTACGTGGACTTCCACAGATACCTAATATCTTTGCCATAACAATATCTCCTCATCAAATAAATCTATTTTTATTATCCATTTACAAATATAATAAATTGTCATTTCTAACTTAACTTCTGTTACTTTAATTTTATTGGTAATGAATGTATTTCTACATTAGTTGCATTGTATACTGCATTTGCAACAGCTGGTGCAACTGGTACAACAGCACATTCTCCAATACTTTTGCCACCAAAAGGTCCAGCTTTTTCATAACCATTTACAAATGCAACTTGACACTTTGGCATATCTACAGTTCTAAATAATTTATATGTTTTAAAATCAGTAGCTTTAGGTCTCCCTTGCTCATCAAATGCTAACTCTTCACTCAATGCGTAACCTAGACCCATGTGAATTCCACCTTCTAATTGACCTTCTAAGTTTAGAGGATTTATAACTCTACCAACATCATGCACAGCTACAAAATCAACCACTTTGATATCTTTAGTTTCTTTGTCTACTAAAACTTCAGCAAAATGTACACCATATGAAGTAAGTCCTGCAGGAGAAGAATAGTCTTCAACAACAGTTAATTCTCTTAAAGACTTACTTTGACTATATACTGCAACATCAGATAATGATGCTTTGATATTTTCATCAAGTTTACTAATTACATATCCACCATCTAGATATAATTCCTCTTTTGATGTTTCAAGTAATTTTTCTGCTTCTTCTAATATAAGTGTTTTCAATTTCTCTGCTGTTTTTTTAGCTCCTCCACCTTCTACAAATACACCTCTACTTGCATAATCTCCAAGATTGAATGTACATGCATCAGTATCAGTTTCAAATGTTTCAACTTTATCAGGTGTTATTCCTAAAACTTCAGCTACCATCATTGTTTGCATAGTTACAACACCATTACCCATATCATGTGCTCCTGTAAGTAGTGTCAATGTACCATCTTCATTTAATTTAAGAGTCAATGTAACAACATCCCTATGTGCACCAAAAACTCCATTACCATGTGCACCTATTGCCATACCTATACCTCTTAAATATTTTCCTTCTTCTTTTGGAAGATTCTTCTTTTCGTCCCACTTAAACATTTTTTTGCCTTGTTCTATACAATCCAATACTCTAGGATTTCCAAGAGAGCCATGGAAAATTATATCAACATCATCTGGTTCTACTGCGTTTTTATTTTGGAAATCAACTAAATCCATTCCTATTTCCTTAGCTATTTTAGCAAATTGAGCCTGTTGAGCCATGAATATCTGAGGTGAACCATAACCTCTCATAGCTCCAGCTATTGGTGTATTTGTATATACAGGCATTCCAGTAAATTTTATATTTGGTATTTTATAAACTTTAAATACTTTATGGCTGAGTGCACCTATAACATTTAAAGCACTTGACGCATATGCTCCTGTATTTGTATATATTTTTATATCTTGTGCTATTACTTCTCCATCTTTATTTACACCAGTTTTTAATTTTACAAAAGACCCATGACGAGTTCTTGTTGATATCATAGATTCTTTTCTTGTAAGAACCATTTTAACTGGTCTTCTAGTCATTTTTGATAATGCTGCTGCTACTGGTTCAATTGTAAGTTCTAATTTTCCACCAAATGAACCTCCAATAGCAGGTCTTATAACTCTTATTTTATTTAGTGACATCCCAAAAATTTGAGATAGTATTATTCTAAATCCAAATGTATTTTGGCAAGGTGTATGTACAGTTAACTTATCATTATAATCATAGTGTGCAATTACACTGTGAGTCTCTATTGCACTATGATGTATTGCTGGAGTAGAATATTCATCTTCAAATATATAATCACATTCTTTGAATCCTTTTTCTACATCTCCTCCATTTATGTTGTTTTGGGAAACTATATTTGAATCCCCATGTATACATATAGCATTTTCTTTTATTGCATCCTGTATAGTAAATACAGCTGGTAATTCTTCATATTCTACTTTTATAAGCTTTACAGCTTTTTCTGCTATTTCTGGTGTTTCTGCTGCTACTGCTGCAACACGGTCACCAACAAATCTAACTGTATCTGAAAATATAACTTCGTTTTCAGGTATATTATGTTCATAGAATCTCAAAGAACCATTGTATTTTCTTTGTGATGTGTTAAGATGAGTAGCTATAGCTCTAACACCCACTACTTTCTCTGCTTCACTTATATCTATACTTTTTATCTTTGCATGTGCTACAGGACTTAAAAGCATTTTAGCATGAAGCACATTCTGTGGTTTCATATCAGCCACATATTTCATTTGACCAGTAACTTTTAAAGCTGCATCTTTTAGAGGGTATGATTTTCCTATTACCTTTTCCATAACTATCTACCCCCTAATCTAGCTGCAGATAATTTTACAGCTTCTATAATTTTCACATATCCTGTACATCTACAGAGATTTTCTTTAAAAGCCTCTCTAATCTCATCTTCATTAGGAGATGTATTTCTATTTAAAAGAGCTTGTGTAGTTATAATCATACCAGGAGTACAATACCCACATTGTACAGCTCCAACCTCTATAAAAGCTTCTTGTATTGGATGAAGATTTTCCCCATTAGCAAAACTTTCTATAGTGTATATAACTTTACCTTCGCAGTTTCTTGCAAGAAGTTTACAAGATTTTACGTCAACTCCATCTATCAAAACTTTACATGCTCCACAACTGCCACTATTACAACCTTGTTTCGCTCCAGTTAGATTTAATTTTTCACGAAGTACATGCAAAAGAGTTTCATTATTTTCAATTTCTATTTCATACATGTAATCATTAATATTTAATTTTATTTTTTCCATTTTCTCCTCCTACAGATAAACTAATGTTGTAATAGAATATTATTACAATCTTATTTTAATATTAGTATAAGCTATTCCACTTATGCCCTTCCATTCTATTAGTTACATTAGCTCTCTTACATAATTCTTCTGCTGCATGTTGTGCATTCAATAATACTTGTTCTTCACTTTCGATTGTAGTTACTTTTCCATTTTCAAGTATTACATTTCCATCAACTAGAACACTTTCTACATTATGCATGCTAGCTGAGTATACCAAAGTTGATACAGGATTGTGAAGAGGTATTGATTTTGGAGAAAGCATTGAGTTAAATATTACTAAGTCAGCTTTTTTTCCAATCTCCAAAGAACCTATTTCATCTTCCATTCTAAGAGTTCTTGCTCCCTCTATTGTAGCCATTTCAAGAACTTTTTCTGCAGAAATTGCAAGAGGGTCACAATTATTCACTTTGTGTTGTAAAGCTGTTAGTTTCATAAGCTCTACCATATCTTGTGCATTATTACTTGCTGCACCATCAAGACCTAAACTTACATTTATTCCTTGTTTTAACATTTCTGGAACAGGTGCAACTCCAGAGGCAAGATACATATTACTTGCAACATTATGAGAAACTTTTATATCATACTTTTTAAGCATTTCCATGTCTTCATCAGTTATGCATACACAATGTACTGCTACAACTTCTGGACCTACTATACCCCATTTTTCAAGTAATTTTATATCTATTTCTCCATGTATATCTTTTGTTGCTGTTCTTGCAAATTCTGTTTCAGATATATGAACTGTAAAATATGAGTCATATTCTTTAACTATATTCCAAAGCATTTTACCCATTTCTTCAGATATAGCCCACATTGAAGAAGGTGCTACACAAATTT
Source organism: Clostridioides sp. GD02404 (assembly GCF_045898275.1). Classification (NCBI taxonomy): domain Bacteria; kingdom Bacillati; phylum Bacillota; class Clostridia; order Peptostreptococcales; family Peptostreptococcaceae; genus Clostridioides; species Clostridioides sp. GD02404. Next base: position 26,544 of record NZ_JBJOCA010000041.1, on the reverse strand, counting down.
TTATTCTTCCATTTTCTGAGTTATGATATTTTTCAAATACCCTTCTTAAATCCTTTTCAACCGTTTCCACATCTTCTATAAGCTCTTTATGAATACCTAAGTCTATACAGCCTCTCCCTACAACGCCTCTTATTCCTAAATCTTTATACGCTTTTACTATTCCATCTGTAAGTCCAGGTCTATTGTGTGTATGCATGTAATCAACCATTGTAGTTATACCACTTTTTAAACCTTCCATACATCCAAGCATTGCAGCATCATAAGTATCTTGTTCTGTTAAGAATTTTGCTGATGGAAACATCATTGTATTTAGCCACTCATGAAGTGCCATATCATCACCTAGACCTTTTAATAATACTTGGAATAAATGATTATGAGTATTTATAAAGCCAGGGAATATAACTTTTCCATTAGCATCTATAACCTTTTTAGCATCCAGATACTTAGGCTCAATATCAGCTGTGTTTCCCATATCTAAAATTCTATCACCTTGAATAGCTATTGCTCCATCAAATATGACTTCTCTATCTTTATTAACTGTAACAACTATTGCATTTTTTATTAGTATATCAATCATCTTAAATCCCCCTTATTAATACTTTTATTACAACATTTTATCATATGGCTTTCTCATATCATATCTAATACATTTATCCAATATTTTCCTCAAGGTTTGAAGTAACGTTTTCAGACTTTTTATTTGATTTTAATTTAAATAATGTCTGAAGTAATATAGCTATTATTGCTCCAGAAACTATACTTGACCCTCCAAGGACAGTTCCAATTGTTGCTGGGAATTGGTCTAAAACTTGTGGTGCAGTTGTAAGACCCATACTTGTTGCTATAGATACTCCTGCTATAAGATTGTTTTCTTCAGTAAATCCATCCATACTCATAATAGAGAAACCAGACATTGCTATTGATGAGAATACTACTAAAGTTGCTCCACCAACAACACAAGATGGTATAGTTGTCATTATTGCACCTAATGCTGGAGATATTCCTGCTAGTAATAATACAAGTGCACCAAGTGCTATTACAAATCTACTTGTAACTTTATTCATAGATACGATTACTGTATTTTGGCTGAATACTCCAGTTGGAAGAGCTGCAAATAATGATGAAATTATAGAAGTTATAGAATTTCCTAAAACAACTGATGATAACTCTTCGTCAGTTACCTCTCTATCCATTGCACCTATTGTAGCTATTGTACATGCACCCATCATATCAGCTATACCTATTATGTAAATAATAGTAAACATTACTATTAACTCTGGTCTAAACTCTAATCCAAAAGCTGCTGGTGTTGGTAAAGATACTATGGCTGCTCCTTGAACTGCTGAAAAATCAACTAATCCTAAAACTAAAGATATAGCATAACCTACTAATATTCCTATCAATATTGAAGAATTTTTTACTAGACCCTTACCATATTTATTTATCATTATTATTACAAAAGCAACTATAACTCCCACTATAAAGTTTATTGGGCTTCCAAATGTTTCTGCCCCTTCTCCACCTGCTAAATTCTTTATAGCTGTTGCAAATAATCCAAGTCCCATACATGCTATTATAGTTCCAGAAACTATTGAAGTGAATATATGTCTAATTTTCTTAACTCCAAATCCTACAAAGAATACGATTACCCCAGCAGCAATCTGTGCTCCAAATAGAGCTGCTAAACCATCCTTAGCTGCTACTGAAAGACATGCTCCTAAAAATACATAACTCATTCCCATCATTACAGGTAATCTTGAACCTAACTTAAATCCTTTAAATAAAGGTATTGGATATAATTGTAAAAACGTTGCCAAACCTGCCGCTAACATAGAGCCTTGAATCAGCATTGTCGCTTGCCCCTGGTTAAGTCCTACCACGTTTGCTATTAATATCGCTGGTACCATATTTCCTACTATCATTGCTAACAGATGTTGTAAAGCTAAAGGTATTGATTCCTTTAGTGGTGGTATCCCATCGACATCATATTTTGAAGTATTACGTGTTTTCATAAAATAAATCCTCCCATACATAAATATCTTGACTAAATATTTTTATAATTATTTTCTATAAATATTTTTATGACCATGAATTTATTGCTCAACCGATAAACACAGCTAAACTGAGCTATTTTTATAAAAAATTAACAAATTTTCTAATATACCCTCCCCGATTTTCTTTTTGAATAAATATTAATTGTCTGGTATATATTTCTTTGATAAATTTTTTATTAAAATGAATAGCTATCAAAAATAATCTAACAACCTCATAATAAATAATTTAAACAACCCTTTCAAATTATTATATCTTAATTGGCTTCTTCCATAACAGCTCTTTCTTTAGCCTCATCCTCTAGACTTTTATTTGGTATTATTAGATTTAAAATGAATGCAACCAATGTTGCGATTACTATTGGAGATTCTCCAAATACTAATTTTACAAATGAAGGAAATGCCTCTTGGGCTGCTGGGACTGATGTTATTCCCATGCCTAAAGCAATTGCCAAACCAACAATGGTAATATTTCTTGATGACAACTCTTCTGTAATAATTAACTTTATACCTGTCATTGTTATCATACTAAATATAGATATTGTAGCTCCTCCCAAAACTGAATATGGTATAGTAGTCATTAATGCACCAAATTTAGGTACAAACCCCGACAATAACATAAATATACCAGCTATTCCAAGCACAAATCTACTTATTACTTTGTTCATAGCTACCATCCCCACGTTTTGGCTGTATGATGATGGTGGCAAACCTCCAAACAAAGCTCCTATCATAGTACAAATTCCACTTCCTACTACTCCACTTGATAATTCTTTATCTGTAATATCCCTGTCCATACCTCCCATTGTAGTAGCTGATAAATCTCCAATTGCTTGAACAGCATTGATTATACTTACAATTACTACTGATATTACTACAGGTATATCAAATTCCAATCCAAACTCAAGTGGTTTAGGTACTGCAAACCAAGCTGCTTCTCTAATAGGGTCAAAATTTATTATACCCAAAACTAAAGATACACAATATCCAACTATAATTCCCAAAAATATTGCTGCCAATTTTGCATACCCTTTTGCAAATTGACTAAGACCTATAACTACCACTAGTGTTATAGCTGCTACTGCCCAATTTTGCATAGAGCCATAAGTAGGGCTATTTACACCACCTGCCATATAATTTATTGCTATAGGATATAAAGATAATCCAATTGTAAACACTACTGTTCCTGCAACTATATTAGGAAAAAATCTTCTTATCTTTTTTATAAATAATCCTATTAATACTGTAGCAACTCCCCCTATTAGTTGTGCCCCCAAAATGCTTGCTAATCCGTAATTTCCTCCAACTGCTACAAGTGTTGGTACATAAGTAAATCCAACTCCAAAAATTATAGGCAATCTTGAACCAATATTTCCTATTGGATATAGTTGTATAAGTGTCGATATGCCAGCTATTATTAATGCATATTGGACTAAAAGCGTTATTTGTGTAGGGCTAACACCCACAGCTCCTCCTACGACTATAGGTACTGTAACAGTTCCAACTATCATTGCTAATATATGTTGCATTGATAGTGGCAGACACTTTAAAATTGGTGGCCTTCCATCAATATCAAACATAGAGACACTCTTTTGATATTTACTCAAGGTTATCACTCCCAACTATTTTTTAATGACAGTTATTATTATCTCATACAACATCCTTTCTTTTTTTATTTTGTCATCTCAATTTACTATGAAGCAATTATAATGCCAATTTTTTAACAGAATTGTTTTACACATATAAATTTTATTATATTTGTTAGTATTTGATAATTTGATAAAGCATTTATTTTTTTTAATTCTTTTAAATTTTTTTTATTTTTGGATAATAAAATACTATTACACAAAAAAACACTTGGAAAATTATTTTCCAAGTGTTTTTTATCAATTTTATAATTTCAATTTTTAGAATTGAGAATTAAAAAGTTAATTATTATACATCTATTTTTCTGTATAAAGTAGCTAATGATATTCCAAGTTTTTTAGCAGCTAACTTTTTAGACTTAGTATCATTACCATAAAACTTCAACACTTTCTTTATATATGCTCTTTCAAACTCTTCAAGCGTAAGTATCTCTTGTTCCATACTTATCTCATAGTCATTTTCCTCAAGTAGTTTTATATTTATATTGTTTCGCTTAAAATATTCAATTATCTTTCTATTTATTATACCTTTGTGTATTATGCCATCTTCTTCAAGGAGATTTAAGGCTAATTCTATAGTGTTTTCCAACTCTCTAATATTCCCTGGCCAAGGATATTTAAGCAACATTTGCTCTACATCTGGTTCTATATGGTATACATTTTTCTTCATCTTTCTGGAATATTTATCTATAAAATTGTTTATTAATATTTGTATATCATCTCCTCTTTCTCTAAGTGGAGGTACTTCTAAAGGTATTACATTTAATCTATAGTATAAGTCTTCTCTAAATTTATTTTCTTTAACCAATTCAAATAAGTCTCTATTAGTAGCTGATATGATTCTAACATCTATATCAATCAGTTCGTTTGAGCCTATTCTCGTAAACTTCTTTTCCTGTAATACTCTCAATAACTTCGATTGTAGTTGAATTGGCATGTCTCCTATCTCATCTAAAAATACGACTCCTCCATTGGCCAATTCAAATTTACCAATCTTACCTTTTGAATCTGCTCCACTAAAAGCTCCTTTTGTATATCCAAAAAGTTCACTTTCCAGTAGAGGTTCTGGTATAGCAGCACAGTTTATAGCAACGAATGTTTTATTCCCTCTATTTCCTGCGAGATGAATGGCCCTTGCTATTAACTCTTTTCCAGTACCACTTTCTCCAGTTATAGCTACAGTAGAATCGCTATTTCCAATTTTGCGAATTCTATTTTTTAGAGCACACATTACATCAGAATCTCCAATTATAGAGTCTACTGTTGTTGTCCCCCAAATATTGTATACTTCCATTCCACCATACATTACTGAATCACTGTGTTTGTCCATAAAATATCAACTCCAAATAAGTATTCTATATAATAATCCTTCAAATTATCTATTTAATTATATCATAACAGAAAAGTTTAGTTATAATTTAATAATATTTTATTTTTCAAGTTAAGATTAATAAAAAGTATATCTACCAAATCTCAAATTAGTAGATATACTTTCTTAATCTTACACGCATCTTATATTAAACAAGCAATTGCGATGCCACACTTTACATATAAATGCTTTTCAAAATTTTAAATTTAAGATTTTTATAAATTTTTTTCTATACATCAGAAATTTTTCTATACATATAGAGTTATATTTACCCTTTTTTAAAGTATTTTTATTATTTTTATAATTCTTATTTCTAAAATTTATAATTAAAAATTATTTTTTTCAAATCATCTTTTGTGTTTTTCACATCATCTAATCTCACAGTTTTTGCTTCTATAAATTTACCTTTAAATGATTCTGATAATTTCCAAGAACTATAATTTTTATCCTTTTGAATACAAGGATATAACAATATGCATCTTTTTGCATTTTCATAGGTTGTTATGTATGCATACATCTGATATATATCACTTGACCTATAAAAAACATTTGAATCTACTTCAATAGCTTTCCATTTTGTATCAATTATAATTTCATATTCATTTTTTAAATCGTATAATACTATATCTGGTCTTAAATTAAAATTTTTCTTTCCTGTTTGTTCATTTTTTAAGAGAAATTTACTCTTATCTTGTATATAAGTTTCTCTAGATGAATTGTCCCATATATTTTTTATTAAGACACCTATATATTCTTCATATAAAGTATTTATTTCAAATAATATAGAAAATGCTTCTTGATTGTTTTGACTATTATCCATCGATAAATTTAAAAGTATGAGTCTAGCTAGTAAGTAACAGTCTTTAAATCTATCATTGTTTTTATAAAATTTATAATCTAATAGTTTTTCTTTGTCTACATAAATTAAGTCTACATTTTGAAAATAGCTTAAAATTTTTTTAATCTTACTTTGAATTAAATTATCATTTATTCTATATAAAATAGATATACATGCTTTTTTAAGAACTTGATTCAAGAAATTATTTTCACTATATTTATCATACTCACATTTTATTTTCACTGGAGAAATTCCTCTTTCTCTTGCATATGTACTCAACAATATTTTACCTCTTATAACATTTGAATTTTCTATTTTATTTATATATTCAAAGTGAATGCCTCTTTTAATTTGTGTTTGCATATTTTCAATAAAATACATAACAAAGAAATTTAAAAGGTTATAATTTTTCAAACTTAATCTTATGCTTTCATTCATTATAAGTGGAATTTTATTACATATAGAAAGCATCTGTAATAACATTTCTCTATCTTTTGCAAGATTATCACTTAATGACAGTTTTGGAAGCACTTCAAGTATTACATTTTCAAAACATATAACACCTACATAGTTTATGAATCTAAGTTTTTTATACTTAATATCTATTATATTGCTCTTTAATACATCATTATTATTATCTATATATTTAAGCAATTTTTCATATTCAATTTCTGTAAGCTCATTTTCACCATTACCAACCCTTATCCATTCGTAAGTTTCTTTAACATATATATTTTTACTCATATATATTTTTTAACTCCTCACTAGATATGTTTCGCTTTATACAATAGTTAACTTTATTTTCAATCACAGAAGTATTATTTTTTTTAAATAATTCAGAAGCTATAAGTTCTTCTTTATAAACAATATATTTATCTTTTTCATCTTTCCCTATACCACCTAAAATAAGGCCTACTTTTTCTGAATCATAATAAAAATACTCTTGAAGAAGTGGTATTATTTTACTTCTAAATACTGACACTATATCATCAATATTATCTACATCAAGTAAGTAAGCTTGTCCAATTACATGGTCTCTATCATATAAAAACTCTATCCTTTTATTAATTGTATATAGCATATTTTTAATATCTATACCATCTACAATAGGCAATAAATCATAATCTGGCATAATTTCTTCAAAATTAAATCTTCTTCTCAAAGCTATATCTAAGAGTGCTATTGATTTATCTGACGTATTCATAGTTCCAACTATATACAAATTGGGAGGTAAAGAAAATTTTTCTTTTGAGTATGGTAATTTTACAATAGTTTGATTTGATTTAGTGAGTCTTTTATCTTCTTCAAGTAATGTTATTAACTCACCAAATATTTTAGATATATTTCCTCTATTGATTTCATCTATTATTAAAACATAGTTTTCTGATTCTTCAAAATTAAAACTGTCACTAGATTCTATATTTTCTAATATCAACTTCTTTTTTCTAGTTTTTATCTCTTCTAAAGTCAAATACTCTTTTTCCAACTCAAGATTCAACTTTTTTTCAAACTTCAATGCATCATAACATGCTTCTATAGATATATCTTTTAATATTCCATCCTCTGGTTTAAAATTACCTTCACCATCAGACTTTAGTCCTTCTATAAATTCCTCATATCCATATGATTGATGAAACGTACAAAATTCTACATTATTTTTATAATTTGTATTACTTATGTAATCTCTATCTTTTAAACTAGTTCCATTTATCAAATTACAAACTTCTTGTTTTGCATTATATGTTTTACCAGTTCCTGGTGGACCATAAAGTATAGTATTTAAAGGTATTTTATTAGTAAACCTTTTTATATACTTCTCAACTAGACTATTATTTTCAAATATGACCCAAGCATTTCCATCTATATTCTCTTTTTCATACTCTATCCACTTAACAGGTAAAAAATATCCTCCCTCTAAGATACTTATTTTTTCTATATCGAATCCTTCCATAACTTGACATACACCAAATACACTCTTCATTGTATGGTCATTTTCACAGATTACTTTCTCACTATTATATAACAAAATATAATCATCTGTATTTATGTTTTTAAGATATTCTAATTGCTCTAGGTTAGTCGGTTGAATAAATAATTCTTCATTGTCTATACATTCATCTACATTTTTATAATAATAGTTTTTTAGATACCATTTATTATTGTCACTTTCTTCTATCATTTTTCTCAATGATTTCTTATCTTGTAACTTAATGATTTCTAAATATGAACTAATATCATTATTACTCAATTTATAAAACTCGCTTGTATATACTTTACCACTTGAAACTGTATCAAAGTTGTACATCCATTTCACTGGCAATGTATGCCCCAAAATATGACTTAATTCATAACCATCTTCAAAACTTTCATCAACTATACCAATAGATACACTACATTTAATTTTTTCTTCTACATTTTGATATGCCTTATATAAAAAATAATCTCCTTTTTTAATTGACATAAACTTTTTTATAAAATCTTTGTCATTACAGTTCTCATTGATATATTTTTCTGATTTTTTTCCCATATTGAATACTTTTTTTAGATTTATTTTTATATCAAAACCAAGTGCAATTATACTTTCTTCTCTAAAAACTTGTGGTGTATCTGTTTCTTGATAAAAAAATTCTTCCATTAACCAATACTCTGCAATCCTTATATTTTCAGACATATCTTTCTCCTTAATATCTAAAATATGCTAATTATACAATAAAGCAACTTTAATCTTTCCACCTAAATTTTCTTTTAAGTATAAAGAGAATATCACTTCATATTTTTCTTCTATCTTACTTTGAATATTATTTATTAAATCATTCAATTCTACTAGAGAAAAATCCATATTTCCTTCAACAAATACAATGCCTTTTTTATTTACAAATTCTTCACCAAGATATTCCATTCTCTCAAATAAAGTGTTAGCCATTTTACTATATTCTTTTGTATCTTCAAATTCTTCAAAAGAATACTTAATTCCTTTATCTCCTATAATCGCTTCTTTTAAGTCAGTTATATCTATATTTATCATACAAGAATCTGAAATAGACTCTATCATAATATTCATCAAATCAACAAATTTAAAAATACTATCTCTATTGATTTTAAATTCTCTTCCAAGTTCCAAATCTTCTTTATTTTCCTTATCAGAACAATTCATTCCTATAGATAAAATTCTTCTTTCATTTGACATATATGAAATAGCTTTTATAATTTCTCTACTTTGTTTATCTTCAGTTGAATAGGCTAAAAATAATATGTCTACTCCGTCTAAAAGACTTCTTACATATTCTTTCTCAACTTCTTGATTTATATTGATTCTTTCTATGTCTACATTTTTTTTTATTTTTTCTTCTATTTCATTTATTATATTGATGCCTTCAGCCCCAATACCAATTATCTTAGCATTCTTATTAAAATCTTCCATTATAATACATTTCTCCTTAATGATTATTTAGTTTTAACATTTTTAAATATTATAACATATTTTCCTCAAAAAAATATTTTAACTCCTTAGCCTTGTCATAAAGCAACTTATTTATAAATTTCGGTTCTACCACCCTTGCCTCTTGTCCTATTGAAAATAAAGTAGATACATACCAATCTATTTCATTATGCTTTATAAATGTATCAATTATACCACTTCCATCTTCATTCATCTTTATATCTAAATCATAAGAATCATTCTTTAGTTTCAATACACCTTCTTCAGTCAATAGTACACATAGTTTAGTATTTTCATCAAATTCTTTAGCAAATTGTATATTTTCATATGCTTCCATATATACTGTGTCTATCCACTCTTTCAAACTTATATTTTTCTTTTTGCTATTTCCTATCCTTTTAAATTCAATTACATTTTCCATACAAATTAATATAATCTTATCACTCTCATAATCATACACAGGTGTAAACCACACACACTTCTTTAAAAATATACCTATAGGACATACATTTTTTTCCTGTAATTGATTTCCAGACTTATATTTAATATTTAAAATACAAGACTCTGATGAAGCTCTAAAAATTTCAACTATATCACTACTTTTATACATTCCTTCATTAGGTATAAACTCAATATAACTTTTTATATTATCTATTCCTTCTTTTATACTGCTTTTACGCTCATAACTTATTTTTCTTATTATAGAATCAATTTCTTTATCTATTAACATCGACCTATAAATTTGAAGTGACTTAAGAGCAAAGAAGATGGACATGACTTCTATTTCTGTAAATACAACAGGAGGTATATAACTATTATTTAAAACTCTATATCCTCCATTCCTACCCTTCTCTGTCTGAATTGGAAGTCCCATTTCATTTAATTCTGTCAAGTATCGTTGAATAGTCTTAGTCGAAAGATTAAACTCTTCTGACAACTCTTTAATTGTAAACTTCTGTTTATCATTAATATATGTCCAAACATCAGTTAATCTTTTTATCTTTGACAAATAAAATCCCCCTTATTATTAATACTAATCTTAATCTATGAAATGATAATTTATTTTTTAAAATTTAATATCGATGACATTCTTGTATTTTTTCATTAAGAAACTGAAAAATGGTACTCCAACCACTGTCACAACCACAAATTCTCCAAAACCTACCTGTATCATAGATAAAATCAAAGGAAGTCCAAAAAATATGTTTAACATCAATCCAACTACAACTGCATTTACGATAGTTGGCCATATAGAAGCTATAATCAGTGTGCCTTTACTTTGTCCACCTATCTTTCTAGTAAAATAAATCAAACTCCCACTTATAAATGTAGCTAATGTCCCAAATACTATATCAGGTACACCATATGGTCCTATAACATTTGCTAAAAAACATCCTAATGTAAGACCTACTATGTATCCTTTATCTAAAAATGCTAAGAGCATCATAATCTCTGCTATTCTAAATTGTATTGGTCCATAACTTATAAATCCCAATGACAGAGTTAAAACAGCATAAATTGCTGTAACAACCGCTGTTAATGCTATATTAATACTCTTTCTTCTCATATCTGTCTCCTAGTAAAAATTTTATTGCTAAAAATTAATAATATAACTTTATTTTATACAAATTCTATAAACTTAAACAGTTATTTTATATAAACAAATTATTTTAACGAACTATTTTATTAATTCAATTTATATTATACAATATGATACATATAAACTCAAATATCTATATTTTAAATATATGTTATAATTATCGTATACAAATTCAAATTTAATTTTCTATTATTCTATAAAAACATTAAAAAAGAGCCTTAAAATTAGGCTCTAATAATTTATGTCAAAATCAATGAACTCTGCTATCTTTTAATTTAGATAATATCATCCAAGTACCTATGCAATCAATTTCTAGTTGTTTTTCTATCTCATCATACAACATTTCTTGATATGATGTATTTAAAACTACATTTTCAACAAGTTTAGAAATTTCCTCTTCTGCAAAGTCAATTTCTATTTGATTTTGTTTTTCTTTAAAGAACACTCTTACTTTTCTCTGACTTATCGAACGACCCTCAAAGCTGACTAAACATTCTAAAATGTTTTTATCTCCTCTAAAATTATTTACTGCTCTTATGTTATTTAGATTTCCAGCCAAAACATCATCCCCTTAGTTAATTTTATATTTTATAAGTAAAATTCATAATATTATAATAACTACTTATTAAATATCTTTCAACAGGTATGACATAACTGGTTGTTTAACATGTAAAACTAGTCTAAAATCTTCATAAATAATTATTTATTCATTGCCATGAATACTTTTTCAGGTGTAATAGGAAGTGTATTTATTCTCACACCAACCCCATTAAATACAGCTTCTTGTACAGCTGGCAAAGGTGTATTTATAACAACTTCTCCAACTGACTTAGCACCAAATGGCCCTGTTGGTTCATAAGTTTCAACAAAATCTACTTCTACTTTTCCAATATCACATCTAGCCGGAATCTTATATTGCATAAATGTATTCGTATCCATACTACCTTTTTCTGTGTATCTAACTTCTTCAAATAAGGCCATTCCAATCCCTTGAACAATTCCACCTTCAACTTGTATCTTAGCTAGATTTTTATTTATAACTGTTCCACAGTCTACTATAGCCACATAATTTACTAAATCAACCTTCCCAGTTTCTTTATCTATTTCAGTTTCTGCAAAACCAGCTATAAAAGGTGGTGGTGATACTGGACTACCATGAGAAGCAAGACCTATCAATTGATTAGTGTCAGGCCCAATTGTAGAATCCACTGCTATATCAAATAATAATGTGCTACCTTTTTTACTAGTTAAGTTTACACCATCAAATTCTACTTCATCTATATCAACACCTAGTTTAGTAGCTCCAGCAGAAATTATTTTTGCTCTTAAGTCTTGAGCAGCTTTAACTACTGCCATACCTGTTACATAAGTAGTACTTGAAGCATATGAACCTGGGTCATATGGAACTAAGTCAGTATCAGCCGATATGACTGTTATATTTTCGATACTCGTTTCAAGTACTTCAGCAGCCATTTGGGCTAGGATTGTGTCACTTCCTGTACCCATATCAGTAGAACCTATCATAAGTGTATAATCTCCACAGTCATTCAATTTAATTTCAGCTGAAGACTTGTCAAGACCTTGTATACCAGAACCTTGCATAGTAATTCCCATACCAACACTTCTAATCTTTCCATTCTCAAGATGTTTACAAGGATATTTTTCATCCCATCCAATAAGCTCTTTACCCTTATTTATACATTTTACTAAATCCACACTATTTAAAGTTTTTCCATATGCAAATGTAGTCTCACCTTGTGTTACTACGTTTTTTAACCTTAAATCTGTTGGGTCCATTTTTAATTTATCAGCAAGCATATTTATAGTTGATTCAACAGCAAAACATCCTTGAGAAGCTCCATAACCTCTAAGTGCTCCTGCTGGCATTTTATTAGTATATACTACATCTGCAATGAATCTTGTTGCTTCAACTTTATTATACATTGGTAAAGTTTTTTCTCCAACCAAACCAATAGTTGTAGAGGCATGCTCTCCATATGCACCTGTATCAGAAAGTGCATTTATATCTATAGCTTTTATTATTCCATCATTAGTAGCACCTAGTCTAACCTTCAATCTCATCGCATGTCTACTTGTTGAACAATTAAAAGTTTCTTTTCTATCATAAATTATTTTAGCTGGTTTACCTGTTTTTAAAGTTACAATTGCCGAGAAAATCTCCACACATGCAGTTTGTTTTCCGCCAAATCCACCACCAATTCTAGGTTTTATGACTCTAATTTTACTAGCTGGTAGCTCTAATGCACGAGACAAATGTCTTTTAACGTGAAATGGTATTTGAGTTGAACTTACTACAACCAATCTACCAGTGTGGTCTAAATAATTGTATGCTCTATATGTCTCCATCATTGCGTGCGCTTGTGCTTGAGTATAATAAGTTTCTTCAATTACTATATCACAATTACTTAGTACTTTGTCCATATCACCTTTAGTATAATCATGATGTGATACTATATTATTTTCTCTCTGCATACCTATGTCAAAGTTACAATGTCTATCCTCATCATGAACTACAACTTTATTCCCTATTGCTTTTTCAAAATCCAAAACAGGAGTAAGTACTTCATACTTTACCTTGATAAGATTCATTGCCTTAATTGCTGTTTTTTCATCCACAGCAGCAACTATAGCTACTTCATCACCTACATACCTAACAACATCTTCAAGAATTAATCTATCATATGGAGATGGTTCTGGATATGTTTGACCAGCAAGTGTAAATCTAGATTTTGGTACATCTTTATATGTTAAAACACATTCAACACCATCAACCATTTCTGCCTTTGATGTATCTATATCTTTTATTTTTGCATAAGCATGAGGACTTCTAAGTATCTTTACCACCAAAGCATCTTTTGCTGATAAATCATCTGTATACACAGGTTTACCTGTTGTAATACTCATTCCATCTATTTTTTTGATTCCTTTTCCAACTATATTCATGTTCTACTTTACCTCCAGATAAGTTTTGATAGCTCTTAACTGTCCCATATATCCTGTACATCTGCATAGATTTCCTGTCAGATAGTGTTTTATTTCTTCATCTGTAGGATTTTCAAGCTCATCTTTCATTGCAAGTACAGTAAGTATAAAACCAGGAGAACAGAATCCGCACTGCTCAGCACCTTCTTTTACCAAAACTTCGCTAAACTCTCTAACTTCATCTTCTAAACCTTCAATTGTAGTTATTTCTTTATTTAAAGCTCTCAATGTCAATGTTGCACAAGATAATGTAGGTTTCTTATCAATTAAAACTGTACAGAGACCACAACATCCTGTGTCACAACCTCTTTTTACACTTAAATTGCCAACTTTCCTTAAAGTGTCAACTAAATATTCTTCTGGCTCTATATCTACACTTTTTTTCTTTCCATTTATATTAAGTTTCACTAACATTAAATAACCTCCATTATAGCTCTTTTTAAAAGTACTTTACTCATAGCTTTTCTATAATCCCTAGATGCTCTCATATTAGAACCAAAAGTTAATTCTTCTGACGCAATTTCTATTGCTTTATCTATATTAACTTCATTAACTTCATTATTAGATAGGAATTCACTAGCTTGTTTCGCAATCGTAGCTTTTTGAGGTCTTGCACCTACACACAATTTAAATTTTCCCATGTGTTTTGATACAGATACATTTAGGAGAGGATAATCACTCTTTGCATTTCTTAGTGATTTATAAGAAGCATTTTTATTTGTTTTCTTTATATATACCTTAATTAGTAAATCTTTCTCATAATCTCTATTAAGAAACTCTTCAAGACTAATCCTTCCAGCTTTATATAATTCTACTTCTGTGTCTAATGAAAGCAATGCTACTATCAAGTCAGAAAAACCATATTTAGAAAATACTGTAGCTCCAACCGTTACTACATTTCTAAACTGAATTCCTATTATATCTTTAACTGAATCTTCTATTATATCTCCAAAATTTTTTTTGACTATTTGACTTGTCTCTAAAGTTCTAAAAGTAGTCATAGAGCCAATCTCAATATAATCTTCATCTTCTTTTATATAGTCTAAGTTTAAATTAGATAATTCTATCCCTGTACTTATTCTTTTTTTCCCCATTCTTAAAAAAGCACTTCCACCAATCACTTGATTAGTTTTTCTTTTATTTAAAATTGAGTACGCTTCTTCTACTGTATCTGGCTGTACAATATCCATAACCGTAAACATAAATTTCCTCCCTTATTTGCTATTCTTATTTTAAATACAACTAATTATATCATAGCTTCAACAAATTTTGATAATAAATATATCCAATATGTAAATTCTGTAAATTACTTCTACATAAAAAATGACTATTTCAACAATTATCATTAGATAATTTTAAAATAGCCATTATTATGTATTATTTAAAGTGAAATTTTAAAAAGTTGATACTTTTTCACTTATATTTATCACTTCTTCTTCTAATAATCCAAGTTTTTTAGCTACCAATTTTGTAGTACTTCCTTGTATTACTAATGTGATTAGTATAGTCATAAATACTACTGATGAAATTACTTCGTATCCAGGAACTTTCATTGCTGAAATGATACCACAAAGTGCAGCTGGTATTACTCCAGTTTCCCTTACCCACATCATAAATAACATTTCATTTTTACTCCATTTTGCTTCTCTATCCACAAGTGTACAAACTAAAACACAAAGTGGTCTTGCTATAAACATTAATACTAGTACTGTAATTACAGATGGTACAAAATATTGGCCTAATTGAGCTAAATTAACTTGGCTACCTAATATTATAAATATTGCCATACGACAAATAGTACCTAAAGTTTCAGCAACATAGAAATCTGCATCATAAGATTTTTGACTTAACCAAATTCTAAAGTTTTTCTTATTACCAGTTATTATACCTACAATAAAGCAAGACATGTATCCACTTCCACCTAATTTTGTAGATAATTCATATGCAACAACAACTGAAATAACAGATATTATTGGTGCAAAATCTTTGAATATTCCATATGGTTTATCATTAACCAATTTCAAAAGCAGTATTCCTGTAATTAAACCAATAACAACTCCGACAATAACCATTGTCCCTAATTCATAAATATTTTCACTTAATGAAAATTTATTTGATAAAATTACAGCTAACACTGCTGATGTTAATATAGCTCCTGTTGCATCATTAAAAGCTGATTCACTTATTACAGTTTGTTTTACTCTATCCTTTATTTTTACTTGATTAAATATAGGTACAAGAGTAGCTGGGTCTGTTGATGCTATTATAGTTCCTGCTAGTAAAGCAGTCATTGCACTTATTCCAAAAGCAAAGCTTATTACTTGTTGCATTATAAAAGCAGATATCACAACTCCTAAAGTAGCTAGTAAGAATACAGATATCTTTACATTTCTCAACACTTTTAAACTTATTTCTTTTCCACCTAAGTATAAGATAAATGCAGAACCAAATGTAAGTATTAATTGATTTTCTATTTGAAATCCGCGAATATCTATAAATTTTAAAAATGATGGTCCTATTAGAATTCCTACAAGTAAAAATAGTACAACATCAGGAACTTTCAATATTTCGCTAAGCTTGCTACAAATTATTCCAGTTATACTTACAACAGCAAAAATCACCAATAAATTATTACTGGCAATTGTGTGTATAGATGATTCCATGTCAGTCTCTCCTCCCAATATGCATGCATTATATGACATACTCATTTATTCGTTTTACTATATAATTATAGCACACAAATAAATGTTATCAATCATATTTTTTCCTTCCTGCAACTTAACCTTCATTTTTGATAATTAAATAACACTTCTATAATTTTAATATTTTTTACCAGTTATTAAAAGGTTGATTTTGTCAAGTTTATAATATATATATATTAATACTATCTATACATATATCTTTTTTAGATATTTTTCGACTTTTTTTCTTATTAAAATAACTTTAAATTTAACAATAAAACATTTCATTATATATTTTTTTTAAAACGTACTATTTTCAACATTTTCATTAACTTGGTTTATTCGTTTTTTTCTTATCTATCCTATATCCAAGCATACTTCCTATATTTTTACTTGGATGTAATTCTTCAGCAATTTCAAGCTTGTTATGAAGATTTTTTTTCGTACTAAAAATATTACTTCTATTTTCATCTTTTTTATCTTTTTTCATATTTTATCCTTTCAAAACAATATAAATTTTTCTATTTATTACTTATTATTTCAAATTTCTATAGTTTTAATCAAAAAAGGGAAATTTCTCAATATAATATAGCTTATTTAACACTATATTCGTATCTAGAATTTCCCTAATTATTTTACTAATTAAATTTTTCAATAACTTCCTCTAAATTAGAACTTACTTCTTCTTCTTTTTTCCAATTATTTAAGGTATAATGTGTCCTAAACGTAAACATCCCCGAAATTATTAATATAAAATAGTATACAAATCCACTATATAATAGTACTGAATACCCTAATAACTCTTTGGGAATTATTTTTGAAAACATAGTAAAGAATGTAACTTCATTCGCTCCAACATTTCCTGGTGTTGGTACTGGCGATATTGCCATATACAAAAACACTTGTAGTGTCATTATATGTATGTATGATACTCCTTTTAGATTTGAAGCTTTATACACACAATAGACTATACTAAAATACGCTATTAGTTGCAACACAGTAAGTAATATACTTAAAACTAAAACTCTCACATTTTTAATAAATATTTTTATAGAGTAATTATAATCATCAATATAATGATTTACTCTATCACGTTTTGAATCTAAGAATTTAAATGTCTTAAATTTAGATAAAAAATTAATCAAAATTTCTGCTACCATTTTTACTTGTTTTGGACTAAATACTATTAGTAGTCCACCTAACAACATACTTACATTCATAATCATCCCGACCGTTATCAAAACTCTAACAGAATGTATTTGTTGCATTAATAATGGCTTATTTAGTAAAATTAAAATTCCACAAAACATGGTAACTGTACTTTGAAATACCACTGTCTTGTTAGTAACTATAGCTACTGATTTGCTAAGACTCACATCATATTTTGTAAGTGCATATATTTGCATTGGTTGACTCCCAGATGCAAATGGAGTAACTAAGTTATAGTAAAATCCCATCGTAGCCATTTTAATACCAATAAATTTTACTTTTGTCTTCTGAACTGCATTTATTATCAAATGAGTTACAATAGCTTCAATTAGCATATATACTAGTATTATTAATATCCCAAAGAATATATAAGCCTTATTTACCATCCTTATAATTTTAGGTATCATTTTTATATCTAAAGTGGTTAACACTAAATAAGTAGTAATACATATCAAAAATAGCAAAAATCCATATTGAATAAAATCTTTTTCTTTTTTGGATAGTTTTCTCATTTATTTTCTCCTAAATTTTTTCATATCACTATATCATAGTATACTACTTAACATATTCTTTGCAATACTAAAAAAAATAAGTCTCTATTTGGCACAAATACATCTATAAACTTTTAAAGATTTTTATTCCTTTAGTAGAAATAATTCTCCATATCATAAAATCTAGTATTAATGTAAGCACACTTGCTAAAACAATATACATATTTAAAAATGAAATTCCCATTAATATATATATACCTCCAAGTACAACTATATATATTAAGGATGCTAACATTGTAACTATCATACTTGCACTTCTCTTTACAACTGCAACTTCATTTTTCCAATCAAGATTTGGATATAATAAATTTGTTAATAACCCCATCAAAGCTACAAACATTGAAAAAGTTGTAAGTAAACAAATTGATACAATAATAAATTGGACTTCAAAATCTAATTTTATAGACACTAATATCAAACATAAAATAGATAATGATGCATTCAATAAAAAATTCATCAATATTTTTGACCAGAATATTTCTTTCTCATCTATTGGAGAAGATTTTAATATCCATAAATTTTTTCCTTCAAAAGAAATCGAACAATATGTTGTACAATTCATTACCATTATAAAGAAGAACACACCTAATAACTGTATTTTTATGATACTAAAATCAATATTCATTTTTAGCAATTCAGCCATTTTATCTGCCCCAAATAGTAATATTAAAATTGTACCTACTATTAGAAATAACAGACCAACAGATGAATTTAAAAAGTAAATGAATGAAGAAGAATATCTTTTAAACTCCTTTTTTAATAGAGCTTTTGATGGTCTTGAAATTTTTTGACTCTTAAACTCATAACTTTTTGACTTATAACTTTCACGCATTTTAGAATTTATATTTTTAAATCTTTTAGCAAATAAAGTTATAAACATAAAAAATGGTATTATTGATATTGATATAAATGCTAAAAAAGAAATTATACTTCCTGTTTTAAGAGCATCAACAAAATAATATGTAGGTGGATATATTTTTCTAATAGTTTCTGAAATAGATACACTATTCTTTAACATTTCAGCTGATATAGAATTCAGTCTTGACATAAATAGAGTATAAAGTAAAAGCAATATTACACTACCTATGATTAATACTAAATTTTTATATTTTATTTTTGATGATATCTGCCCTATAAATAAAAAAATTATTGATGATGCAACTATTGGTAATAGAGGCAAAGCTAAAAATAATAATATTAAATAAGGAAAATAAGCTATACTTACATCAGAATTAAAAAAATAAACTACTGCTGGTATAATCATACATACTGAAGAAAATAAATAGTTTGTTCCAATCAACATCAATATTTTACTTGCTAGTATAGTAGATTCTTTTATAGGTAAACTAGTCAAGAGATCTAAATCTTTTGCTTGAAATAGATATGATGAAGTTTTGTATAATGATGTAACGATGGTTGTTAATGTTGACAGTCCAAACCCAAATATCAGTAACATTTCCATTTGATTTATCTGTTTCAAAATATCAACTAGAGAAAGACTTAAGCTAGTTACATAAAAAATTAGCAACCCTGCTATAATAACAATTGAAAATACCATTCCCATTATTTTTTGTTTTTCTCTTCCATCTGCTTTTTTTAAAGTATTCAATTTAAATTCATTTATTATATTAGTTTTTATTAATATACTTAGATTGTTCATGTTTTATCATTCCTCACTTTAGACACTATATTGTATAAAAAACAATTTATTTTTCTATTAACTCCAAAAAAATACTTTCAAGTGAATTACTTCCTTTAACTTCTTCTGTGCTTCCATAAGCAATTATATTTCCATCCTTTATTATGGCAATCTTATCACAAATTTTTTCGGCAACTTCTAAAACATGTGTTGAGAAAAATATACAACCACCTTTTGCACAGAATTCTTTCATAATCTCTTTCAATATAAACGATGCCTTTGGGTCAAGACCTACAAAAGGTTCATCAAGAATTAAAATTTTTGGATTATGTATTAAAGCTGAAATTATGGCTAATTTTTGTTTCATACCATGTGAATATGAAGATATTAAATCTCCTAATGCTTTATTAAGTTCAAACTTATTCGAATAATATTTTATTAACTCTTCTCTTTTATTTTTATCAACTTCAAATATGTCTGCTATAAAATTAAGATATTGTACACCAGTTAATGATTCATATAAATCCGGATTATCAGGTATATATGCCATTTCTTTTTTACATTCAACAGGTTGTTTTTTTATCGACTTAGAATTTACAAGCACCTCTCCCTCTTCAAAATCGTGTATCCCAACAATTGCCTTAATAGTAGTAGTTTTACCTGCACCATTATGACCTATAAACCCAAAAAGCTCTCCATCATTTACATCAAATGAAATATTATTTACTACTTTCTTATTTTTATATGATTTAGATACATTGATTACCTTTAACATAATTTCCCTCCATATTATAGTTTTGATAGTTGTTATATATAATATATAACAACTATCAAATAATTACAACTTTTATTTGTTTATTTTTAAAGTTTAGAAAATATAAAACCATTAGAAATATGGAAATATAAATTATATTTACTTCTAAATTACACATAATTATAAAAGAATATATAGTTCGATTTGCTTAAACAATGTATAATAAAAAATAGTTGACTATAATAATATTAATGATTAAATAGAAGGAGCAAAACATGAATACATTTGAACAATTAAAAATAAGTTCTACTTTGATAGATGGGCTTAAAAAACAAGACATAACTTCTCCAACAGAAGTTCAGTCACTTGCTATAGAAAATATAATACAAAATAAAGATTTATTGATTAATTCTCAGACTGGAACAGGAAAAACACTGGCATATCTTCTACCTATATGTGAAAAAATTGATACATCAAAAAGAGAGACACAAGCGCTTATACTTGCACCTACACATGAACTAGTAATGCAGATTACAAACCAAGTTGAATTATTAGCTAAAAACTCAGAAATTCCTTTAACTTCTTTAGCTTTAATTGGGGAAGTAAATATACAAAAGCAAATAAAAAACATAAAAACAATAAAACCACATATAGTAATTGGTTCTTGTGGAAGAGTTTTAGACTTAATAAAACAAAAGAAATTAAAATCACATAATATAAAAACTATCGTCTTAGATGAAGTAGACAATCTATTGAATGGAAAAAATATAACTTGTATAGAAGATATAATAAGAACTACATTAAGGGATAGACAGATTATAGGATGTTCTGCAAGCCTTACTGATAATACTATAAAAATTTGTGATAAAATTATGAAAGAATTTGAAATAATAAAAACGAAAGAAAAGTCACAAATAAATCCTAATATAAATCACTCATATTTATTAGGTGAAATAAGGGATAAATTTAATTTTCTTAGAAAAACATTAGCTGCCACAAATCCAAAAAGAGCAATTGTATTTGTAAACAACGAAAAAAATATAGAAGTCCTAGTATCAAAACTAAATTATCATAATTATAAGGCAATTGGAATCTTTGGAAACATGGCAAAAGAAGATAGAAAAAATGCAATAAATAAATTTAAACTTGGAAAAGCAAAAATTTTAATTACAACTGATTTATCTGCTCGTGGACTAGATATAGTAGATGTAAGTCATGTTTTTAATTTAGATTTTCCAAAAAGTAAAAATGAATACTTGCATAGATGCGGCCGAACTGCTAGAGGGAATCGAGATGGTAACACAATCTCAATAATAACAAAACAAGAATTAGATGTGATAAAGGATTTACAAAAAGAATTTAATATAACAATTGTGCCTAAAATTTTACAAAATGGAAAGCTAATAGATACAGTTAAATAATTTAACAAATACAAAAGAGCTGTAATTTCTCATTAAAACATGTTAGAAATTACAGCTCTTTATTTTATTAAATTAATTTTTTAAATAATATTCATTATAAAAGCCAAAGTTTTATTATAAATAATATAGCCAAGACAATCATTACTATAGAAACATGCTTCTTATCTTCTGCTTTTTTAGTTCCAAATATATTGTAAAATACATTTACGAAAACATAAGTTAATATACCTAAAGTTAAACCATCACCTATACTATAAGTTAATGCCATACAAGCAATAGTAACAAATGCTGGAACACCTTCAGTTATATTGTCAAACTCTATATCCTTAACTGTACCAAGCATTAAATATCCAACATATATTAAAGCTGGTGCTGTAGCACATGATGGAATTGCTATAAATACAGGAGAGAAAAACATTGCAGCTAAGAATAAAATCCCAACTGTAACTGCTGTCCATCCAGTTCTTCCACCTGCAATAACTCCTGTTGAACTTTCAACATAAGTTGTAACTGTAGACACTCCAAGTCCTGCACCTACTGTAGTTGCAACTGCGTCTGTAAGTAAAGCTCTTCCTACATTAGGAACATTTCCTTTTTCATCTAGCATGTTTGCTTTAGAACAAACACCTACTAATGTACCAACTGTATCAAAGAAATCAACAAATAAAAATGTGCAAACTACTACTAAAAATCCACCTATATTCGTTGGATGTAATACATATCCTAAATCTATTTTACCTGCTATTGGTGCTAAACTTTCAAATTTAAATACTCCACCAGGTAAATATATCCCTAGTTTTTGTGCATACTCTGGATTCATAAAAGCAAATCCCCAAGCAAGTAATGAACTTACTACTATTCCAAAAAGTATAGAACCTTTAACTCTTTTTTTATCTAATACAGCAATAATTATTAATCCTATACAAGTTATTATTACTGCTGGTGTAAATCTACCCATTTTGATAAGAGTAGCTTGATCTCCGATAACAATTCCGCTATTTACTAAACCTATAAGTGCAATAAATATACCAATACCACCTGTAACAGCTAATTTCATATTTTTTGGTATTGCATTTACAACAGCCTCACGAACTCCACTTACTGATAAAACTATAAAAATAATACCTTCTACAAATACTGCTGTAAGAGCCACTTCCCAAGGAACACCCATTTGTAAAACTACTGTGTATGCAAAAAATGCATTAAGACCCATACCTGATGCCAAAGCAAAAGGAAGATTTGCAACTACACCCATTAAAATACATCCAAATGCTGCTGCTAAACATGTCCCTGTAACAAGTGCACCAGCTGGCATACCTGTCTCAGATAAAATATTTGGATTTACAGCTATTATATAAGCCATAGTTAAAAAAGTAGTTACTCCTGCAATGACTTCTTTTTTCATATCAACATTTTTATTAGTCAAAATTGGAAAAAGTTTCTGCATGGTACTACTGTTTGTTGTTTGCATAACAACACCTCCTATTAAATTTTACAAAAAAACGACACAGTAATTGATAAGCTGAGCCGTATCCTTCATAATTCAGTTAATTAAATATTTAATTAACTAAATAATAGTATACATAGTCAGAATATTTACGGTATTCCGGTAGAAACTTATGACCCATATTGTCAAAATTATATGTTATACAATCCAAAACATTATTTTTTCTTTACGAATATTATTTTAATTTATATAATTAATTTTGTCAATATATACGTATATATTATACTGATTTTGTATTAATATTCGATTATATTAAGTATTAATTTCTCTTATCCCGATTATAATTATATTCTTTACATTTTCGAAAAATATATGATATTTTAATACAATTTATTTATAGTTGAAATATAAAGCTTACTCTAAGATTATATTATAATGAATTGATAAATTTTTTATTTTTAAAAAACAAAGTGAAGAATTTAACTATATGCCATAAAGGGTATTAAAAAATTAAAGTTATTGTAAATCATATAATCAATGAATAATCTTTTGATAAAATGTATTTACCTCCATTATGATATAATAAATTATGGAGGTGAATATAAAAATGGGTATTATTCTTAAGCCAAAAAAATTTTATATGACTATTATAGCTACAATAATTCTGTACTTTTCTCTTAATTACAGTTTTAATATAAAATTTTCTATATGCTTATCTTTTTTAACCATCTTAATTTGGGCTATAGACTCTGTTGAAAAAACTGTAGTTGCATTATTTTTCGTAATTCTAGCATTTATTTTTAACATTGCACCCTTAAATGTAATTTTACAATTTTTATTTACAGAAAATTTTTATATAATAGTCCTTGCCTACATAATTACTAATGCAGTTACAAAGACAGGTGTTGCAAGGATTATTTCTGAAAAATTAATTTTAAATATTGTTAACACTCCTAAAAAAATGATTCTTTTATCATATATTTTAGGTATATTGTTAATATTTTTTATTCCACAACCATTCCCAAGGGTCATTTTGGTATCAGCTTTTTACAAAGAGTTTTTAAAAGAACAAAAAATAACTGAAGATTCAAAATCTATACTTTTATTTAGCATATTTACAGCATCTACCTTTACATCTATGTTTTTTATAAATGGAGATACCCTTTTAAACTACGTTGTATTAGAACTTGGAAACTGTAATATAAATTGGGGTCAATGGGCTTTTTATATGTCTGTTCCAACTATAATTACTTGTTTTGTAACTTATTTTTTATTTATTTTTATTTTTAAAAAAGAATTATCTTCAATAGAATTTGTTTCTAACAAAAATCTTGTTTCTAATAAATTTCAATTTTCATATTCTAATTTTAAAATGGAGTTTAATTTATTGAATAAGGAACAAAAATACACTTTTTTATGCCTAGGAATAATGTTTTTTATGTTTTTGACCCAGTTTATACATAACATAAACACTCTAATCATAATGTCAATTTGTGTAATTCTTTTATTATTAAGAAAAATAATTGGATTCAATACTTTAAAAGAAATAAATTGGAAAGTCCTTATTTTTTTCGTAGCAGCATTTTCAATTGGAGGAGTATTAAAGTACTCTGGAGTTGTAGATATAATGGGAAATTATTTGATAAAGTTTATACCACACTCTTCAGAAATTATTTCAATCTTATTTTTAATAACTCTAACAATAGTATTGAATATATGTCTTGGAAGTGCTGTTACTACATCATCTGTGGTAATACCATTGCTTGGAAGTTTGCACATACTAAAAGAAAATAGCATTACATTATGCCTATTTGTCTATATCATAGTAAGTATACAATACATACTACCATTCCATCACGCAACAATAATGGTTGGACATGGTGAAAATCTGTATAATAGCAAGGTTATTTTTAAGTATGGTTTAACTTTAATTCCTTTAACTTATTTTATAATAATATGTGTGACATTCCCCTGGTGGAGATTCATAGGTTTAGAAATCTAAAAAGATGAAAATATGAATTAACTCAAAATAATAGCTTAAATTATTAAAAATAATTCATATTTTCATCTTTTAATACAAGTCTACTTACATAATTATGCATAAAACCACTTTTTAATTATAATGCTAGATATTATTTGTTTTACTACCTTTTCCAAAAGTATTCTCCCAATCTTCTATAAACTTATCTACACTCCAGTCTGTCAATGGATGATTCATCATAGCCTTACAAATATCGTATGGTACTGTAACACTATGTACTCCATTTTGCATTAATTCTATAACTTGTTGTGCATTTTTAAAACTTGCAGCAAGTACTTTTGTGTCCATTTTATATGTATCTATTATTTTTATAAGCTCTGAAACCATAGATACTCCATCGCCAGATATATTATCAAGTCTATTTACATAAGGCGCAATATAGTTTGCTCCAGCTTTTGCAGCCAAAAAACCTTGATGTGCTGTAAATATTGCAGTAGCAGTTATTTTTATCCCTTTTTTATGAAGGTCTTTTATAGCTCTTAAACCATCTTGTGTTACAGGTATTTTTACATATATGTTTTTTCTCAAACTACTTATATATAATGCCTCTTCTAATATTTCTTCATACTTTTTACTTAACACTTGAGCATGTATAGGCATATCCTCACCTATAATTTCACCAATCTCATTTATGAGTTGCTTAAAATTCTTTTTTTCTTTTGAGACAATACTTGGATTTGTAGTTACACCGTCTATTGGTAAACAAGTACATAATTCCTTAATCTCCTCTACATTACCTGTATCTAAGATTAGTTGCATTAAAATATCCCCCTTTAGTTTTTATTTATTCTTATTATATATTGATTTGGTATTATTTTCAATAATTTTGTTATTGTTTTTTCTTTTTTATTATTG